>NZ_KV794175.1:45854-61547 GCF_001808665.1 Streptococcus sp. HMSC070B10
TGTATTCGCTTACACAAAGTATTATAATATGATTATAGGAAAGAAGGTGTTCTTATGATATATACACTTAAATTGGTGTTGTTTATTACCTTTCTTGTAATAAGCTTGTTAGCTGATAAGATTTTTGGAAAAAATAAAAAAATTTGGAAAATAGTTCTTGCAATATTGATGGCGGCGACAGCATTGTCATTTATGTACTAAGTTATTTTAAGAATGTAGGGTTTATTTCCCTACATTCTTTTTAGTTTTTTCTGTTTTCTAGATTCTATTTATCCAAGCGCTTCAAAAACTAACTTTTTTTAAAGCTTAGTGTTAGTAATCTTTATAAGAAACCTAGTTTAAAACAATAAACCAGCGCTTAAAAAGCTGGTTTTTACTGTCTTCAGCCTTATATTTCTTCGTAGTTGATTACCTCATATCCCTTGTATTCGCTTACACAAAGTATTATAATATGATTGTAGGAAAGAAGGTGTTCTTATGTGGAAAAAATATTTTTCAAAATATAAATGGACGGATTTATTTTGGATTCTATTTGTTATTTTAACATGCCTCTATATAGGTAACCACGATTTGTTTCCTCTCAATCATCAAGAAATCTCTTTTCGTGGTAGCTTGTGGGGGTTGGTACTGGCCTTATATCACTTACTGTTCATTGATAAGTTTGTTATTTCGAATCGAAAATAAATGGAGAAGCTAAAAGCTTTAAATGTTTTAGACTTTTGGGATAGATAGTTTAAAAATTGAAATTTAAAACCGCAGATTTTCTTGAAATGCGGTTTTTTGTGTCAATTATAGTACTTTTCCAACCAGAATCTCAGCCTCAATGGTAATCTCTGTCAGTTGGCTCCAGTCAATCTTAGTCTGGTCGATGTGAAAGAGGAGGGGCGTCATGCTGAGTAGGGCTTGGAGCTGATTTGCTGTGATAGTCTTAGTCAGAGAGGCGGTTTGACTAGATAGGATGGTAAAGCGTTCCTGGAAATGCTCCTTGATATCTTGATTAGAATAATCCTTGTTTGTCAGCTGGTCTTGTACCTTCTGACGGATTTCCTTGAGGTGATTTTTAGTTGGAATAACCTTTATCAAGATGCCGTCTTTGGATAAAACGCGATGAAATTCTCCATAGTTGGCAGGTGAGAAGATATCAAGCAGGATATCCATGCTAGCGTCTTTTATAGGAAGACGAGCTAAGTCACCAACGAACCAGTTGACTGCCCAGTTTGGTTCACTCTTGGCAGCGATTTGGACGGAATCTTTGGAAATATCAAAGGCATAAAAGGTTTTGTCAGGATGCCTTTTTTGAAGCTTGCGAGAATAGAAACCTTCACCACAACCGATATCTAAAATTGTTTTGGCATTTTTTGAGCTTGCAAGTAAATCGGAAATGGCCTCTAAGATAGCTTGATAAAAGCCGGCTTCTAGGATTTGTTGACGGTTTTGAAAGTTTTCCTTGTCGTAGTTGGCAGATTGCTTGATTTGAGGTGCCAGATTGACATAGCCAAATTTCGCCAAGTCAAAAGAATGGCGATTGTTGCATTTGAGACTGCTCTCTACCAGAGTCAGATTTTCTTGACAGATAGGACAGGCAAAGGCAGTTGCAGAAGCAAAACGCTGAAGTTTAGGTTTAAGATTTGTGTTCATAGTTTAAGTGTATCAAAAGAGGCAAATGAAAGCAACTTTAGGAATAAGTAGATGGGAGATTCAGTAGAAATAAAACTAATACTCTTCGAAAATCAAATTCAAACCACGTCAACGTCGCCTTACCGTACTCAAGTACAGCCTGCGGCTAGTTTCCTAGTTTGCTCTTTGATTTTCATTGAGTATAATTCTCCAATTTATAAAATGAAATTGCTTTTATATCTAAATTGCTATATAATAATGATAAGGAGGAAATAAGTATGTTAAAAGAAGTATTAAGCGTCGCAAAAGTTGCGAAAAAATCATCACTCTTTTTGGGTGGTGTCGCATTTGGTACCCTTGGTTTGAAAATCTTGGCAAGTAAGGAAGCTAAAAAAGGTTATTCTAAAGCTTTGGCTAAGGCTTACAAGTTGAAAGACGGGCTAGATGCATCTGTTTCTGTTGTGAAACAACATGGAGACGATGTCTTGCAAGATGCCAAATATTTGTACGAGCAAGAGAAAAAAGAAGAGCAATTAGATAGCCTTATAGGGGAATAATATGTCTTTTAAAGTGCTACATAGAGGATACCAACATATCCGACTATCATCTTCTTTTTCACTCACCTTGGATATTCAAGACTATCTTCGTTCCTTGGTGAGAGATGAAAAGGGGATTGAGTCTATCCAGTTTTACATGGATCAACAGCACTTTACTCTACGCATAAAAGAAGGCTTTTCTGTATTAGATAATGCAGAAGCCTTTTTAAAAAGAATTGATAAAGGGAAAGTTTCTGAGTTGATGACTCTTCCCATTCGTAGAGAAGAGAGTGCTTATTCTATTGTTTCAGGTGCAGCGATTAAGCGTATACTTTTTCGTAGTTTTGTGCCGTATCCTATTCGCTATATATGGACTTGTTATCAGGCTTTTGGCTATATTAGAGAAGCCTATCAAACACTAGCGCGTAAGGAACTAACGATGGAAGTTTTGGACTGTTCGGCGATTTTATTGTCCTTGTTTATGAACCAATCCAAGACAGCTAGCAATATCATGTTTATGCTTGATTTGGGGAATCATTTAGATCAGTGGTCCTTGAAAAAAACTGCAACAGATTTAGAACAAAGCCTTCTTGCAAAAGAGAGCGATGTATTTCTAGTACAGGGGGATACGGTTGTTAGTATCAAGAGTTCCGATGTTCAAATAGGAGATGTCTTGGTCCTATCTCAAGGAAATGAAATTCTGTTTGATGGACAAGTAGTTTCAGGTTTAGGTATGGTCAACGAAAGTTCCTTGACGGGAGAGAGTTTTCCAGTTGAAAAAAGAGAGTCTGATTTGGTTTGTGCAAATACAGTATTAGAAACTGGAGAGTTGCGCATTCGTGTAACCGATAATCAGATGAACAGCCGGATTTTACAACTGATTGAGTTGATGAAGAAATCTGAAGAAAACAAGAAAACGAAACAACGCTATTTCATCAAAATGGCGGATAAGGTCGTCAAATATAATTTCTTGGGGGCTGGGCTGACTTACCTATTGACAGGTTCTTTTTCTAAGGCTATTTCTTTCCTATTGGTCGATTTCTCCTGCGCTTTGAAAATCTCTACTCCTGTAGCTTATTTGACAGCTATCAAGGAGGGGTTGAACCGTGAAATGGTGATTAAGGATGGGGATGTTCTGGAGAAATACCTGGAAGTTGATACTTTCTTGTTTGATAAGACGGGAACAATCACAACTAGTTATCCTATAGTTGAAAAGGTGTTACCTTTTGGGGACTATAGTGAGGAAGATATTCTCAGAATCAGTGCCTGTCTTGAGGAACACATTTATCATCCTATTGCTAATGCCATCGTCAAGCAAGCTGAGATAGAGGGAATTGAACATGAGGAAATGCATGGGAAACTCCAATATATCGCAAGCAAGGGGATCAAATCTCATATAGATGGGCAACCAGTTCTTATTGGGAATTATGTTTTGATGCAGGATGAGCAAATTCATATCAGTTCAGAACAAAATGCTTTAATTGAAGAGTACAAGAGTCACTACAATCTCTTATTCTTGGCTTATCAGAATGAATTGATTGGAATGTTCTGTATTCATACTCCTTTGAGAAAAGAAGCAAAAGCAGCCTTGGAGAAACTTAAGGCACAAGGGAAAAAATTGATTCTGGCAACAGGGGACACCTTGGTTAGAACAGAGGAATTAGTCAAAGATTTGCCCTTTGATCAGGTCTATACAGACTTGAAACCTGATGGGAAATTTGAGTTAGTAGAGGAACTGCAGAAAGCAGGTCACACTATTTTGATGGTTGGAGATGGCTTGAATGACTCAGCGGCTCTAACCCTGTCAGATATCGGTGTGGTGATGAATGAGAGTGCAGATATTTCTAAGCAGATGAGCGATATCTTATTGTTAGATAATCGTTTGGATTTCTTCCAAGAGTTGGATTCGCTATCATCATCTTTGCAAACACTCATCAAGAAGAATATTCAAGATACCGTTGTCGTAAATAGTAGTTTGATTGGCTTTGGCTTGTTTAATTGGCTCAGTCCTTCAAATCTCTCTATCTTACATAATCTAACAACCTTACGCATAGTCCTGCGTAGCCTGTCTATTAAAAATAGATAGATGAGAGTTATTAACAGCAAAAAGGAGTTACCTTTCTCGAGGTTAACTCCTTTTTTTTATAGGTAAATGTTGAACAGTTTAGTAAGTCAATACAAAGTATTTTTTCTTTCCACGACGGATAACAGTCAGTTCATTTTCTAACTTATCTGCGTCACTCAAGACATAGTCAAGGTCTTGGATGCGGTCGCCGTTGACGTAGATAGCTCCGTTTTGAACATCTTCACGGGCTTGGCGTTTTGAGTTTACTACACCAGATGAGACGAGCAGTTCCACGATGTTGTGGTTTTCATCTGCTTGAACTTGGTAGTTTGGTACACCCCGAAGTCCTTGTTTGAGTTCTTTAACAGAAAGGTTTTTGATGTTTCCTGCAAAGAGTTGCTCAGTGATGTTGAGGGCTTCTTTGTAGGCTTCTTCGCCATGAACAAGTGTAACGACTTCACGAGCCAAAACTTTTTGTGCCAATCGTTCGTGTGGAGCCGCTTCAAACTGTTTGCGGATGTCTTCAATCTCATCAAGTGATAAGAAAGTAAAGATCTTCAAGAAGCGAACAGCGTCAGCGTCCATCACGTTCATCCAGAATTGGTACATTTCGTATGGAGAAGTCTTTTCAGGATTGAGCCAAACTGCATTTCCTTCTGATTTACCAAATTTCTTACCAGTTGCATCTGTGATCAATGGAACAGTGATAACGTGGCCAGTCTTGTCAGCCTTACGACGAAGCAATTCAGTACCAGCTGTCATATTTCCCCACTGATCAGAACCACCGATTTGAAGCGTTACGTTGTGGTCTTGGTTAAGAACGAAGAAGTCGTAACCTTGCATGATTTGGTAGGCAAACTCAGTGTATGAAATTCCTGTTTCAATCCGTTTTTTCACAGACTCCTTGCTCATCATGTAGTTGACAGTGAAGTATTTTCCGATATCACGGAGGAAGTCAATGAAGCTGATGCTGCCAAACCAGTCGTAGTTGTTGATCATGACAGCCTTGTTTTCGCCATTTTCAAAATCAAGAAAACGAGAAAGTTGTCCTTGGATAGACTTGACCCAGCCATCTACTGTGTCTTTTGTTTGGAGACTACGTTCAGCATCTTTGAAGGACGGATCTCCGATGAGACCTGTAGCACCGCCAACGAGCGCATAAGGTTTGTGACCTGCTAGCTGCAAGCGACGACTTGTCAAGATTGCGACAAGGTGGCCTAGGTGAAGGCTGTCAGCAGTTGGATCATAGCCAGTATAATAAGAAACTTGACCTTCTTCTAGGGCTTTACGCAAAGCTTCTTCATCAGTCGTTTGAAAAATCAAACCACGCTCTTTTAGCTCATCAAAAATGTGCATATGTCTTTTCTCCTTTTTAAAAATATTGTTTCTATCTATTGTATCACAAACTTGGGCAATAGCCTAGTAGAATAGGGAAGAAAGTGGCTATTTTATTGAAAGTTTCCCTTTTATGGTATAATAGTTACAGTGAGGAAATCCATGCAAAATCAATTAAATGAATTAAAACGAAAAATGCTGGAATTTTTCCAGCGAGTAAAATCAAAAATAAATCATAAAAAGTCAGAGAAAGTCTCAGAAGTGAAGAAGTCGGATGGGACAGGTGGGAAAGTTCTGGCTATCCTAGGTAGCATTTTAGTTGCTATTAAGGGCATTCTGAATACTCTCTTTATTCTAGGCTTTATCGGTGGACTTTTTGGTGCAGGTGTAGCTCTTGGTTATGGAGTTGCTTTGTTTGACAAGGCTAAGGTTCCCCAAGCGGAGGACTTGGTAAAGCAGGTTAAAAATATTTCTTCCATCTCAGAAATTGTTTATGCAGATGGGAGTGTCATTGCTTCTATCGAGAGTGACCTACTGCGAACTTCTGTTTCATCTGGGGAAATATCGGACAATCTCAAAAAGGCTATCGTTGCTACAGAGGATGAACATTTTCTTGAACATAACGGGGTTGTGCCAAAAGCTGTGATTCGGGCGACATTGGGAACCTTTGCAGGTTTGGGCTCATCTAGCGGGGGCTCGACCTTGACTCAACAGTTAATCAAGCAACAAGTGGTTGGAGATGCTCCGACTTTGGCTCGTAAGGCTACAGAAATTGTTGATGCCCTTGCCTTGGAACGTAGTATGAGTAAGGATGAAATCTTGACGACTTATCTCAATGTTGCTCCCTTTGGTCGAAATCATAAAGGGCAGAATATTGCAGGTGCCCAGCAAGCTGCTGAAGGGATTTTCGGTATCGATGCCAACAAGTTGAGTATTCCCCAAGCTGCCTTCCTAGCAGGTTTGCCACAGAGTCCGATTACTTATTCTCCTTATGAAAATACTGGAGAGTTAAAGAGTGATGAAGACTTAGAACTTGGTTTGAAGCGGGCCAAGGATGTTCTCTACAACATGTACCGCACGGGTGCTCTGACTCAGGAAGAATACGACCAGTACAAGGACTATAATCTCAAACAAGACTTCTTGCCATCAGGAACTGTCAATGTTGTTTCGAGGGATTATCTCTACTTTACAGCTATGGCTGAAGCGACAGACCGTATGTATGATTATTTAGTTCGACAGGACAATGTCTCTAACCAAGAGTTGAAAAATGAAGCGATTCGAAAGGCTTATCATGAGAGAGCTGAGCAGGAACTAAGTAATGGTGGCTACAAAATCACTACAACGATCAATAAAAAAATCCATGCGGCCATGCAAAATGCAGTTGCTAACTATGGTCATTTGGTAGATGATTCGACTGGGCAGCCTGAAGTAGGGAATGTTTTGATGGACAATAAAACGGGGGCTGTTCTAGGCTTTGTTGGTGGTCGTAATTACCAGACTAACCAAAACAATCACGCCTTTGACACCAAGCGTTCACCAGCCTCTACAACCAAGCCTTTGCTGGCCTACGGAATTGCCATTGATCAAGGTTTGATGGGAAGTGCTAGCATATTGTCAAATTATCCTACAAATTTTGCAAATGGTAGTCCGATTGTGCATGGTAGTAGTAAAGGCACAGATATGGTCAATTTGGGTGATGCTTTAAACTATTCATGGAATATTCCAGCCTATTGGACTTATCGCATGCTTCGTGAAAAAGGTGTCGATGTTAAGAGCTATATGGAGAAAATGGGTTACGAGATTCCAGAGTACGGTATCGAAAGTCTGCCTATGGGGGGTGGTATTGAAGTTACAGTTGCCCAGCATACCAATGGTTATCAAACACTTGCTAATAACGGTGTCTACCATCAGAAACATGTGATTTCTAAGATTGAATCATCTGATGGCACAGTAATCTATGAATTCCAAGACAAACCAGTTCAAGTGTATTCGAAGGCAACAGCAACGATTATGCAGAGTTTGCTTCGTGAGGTGATTTCATCTCGGATCACTTCAAGTTTCCAAACGGATTTGGCTTCTATCAATTCAAGCTTAGCTCGTGCAGACTGGATTGGTAAGACTGGTACAACCAATGAAGATGAAAATATGTGGCTCATGCTTTCGACGCCAAGATTGACTCTAGGTGGTTGGCTAGGTCATGATGACAACCGTCCAATGGCTAAGGGGGCTGGGCATTATCGAAATGCCAAATATATGGCCCACTTGGTCAATGCTATCCAACAGGCTGAGCCTGGTGTTTGGGGCAATGAACGCTTTAATCTTGATTCTAGTGTGACTCAATCTCAGGTCCTCAGATCAACAGGGCAGAAGCCTGGCAAAGTATCCGTTAATGGAAGAACAGTGGATCTTTCAGGTTCTACTGTAACGAGCTATTGGGCTACCAAGACGGGAGCTCCTACGACAAGCTATCACTTTGCTATTGGAGGAAGTGAAGCAGATTACCAAAATGCTTGGTCAAGTATTATTGGTAGTTTCTCATCTACACCAAGCTCAAGTAGTAGCTCTAGCAGTACATCAAGTTCATCTTCAACACAATCAAATAGTAGAAGATAGAGCTATAAAATAAAAATCTTAAATAACGGTCTTGAATCTCGTTAAGTGAGAAGCAAGGCCGTTATTGTGCTCTTAAAGACAAACGATATTATAAAAATTGTTAGTAAAATGTCTAATATATATTGCAACTTAGATAATATTGCAGAGATTATTCGTAATTTTAGTATAGAAATTTACTGAAAGTGCAATTGTTTTGGATGTCCTAGTGTTTCAATGATATAGAAGAATATTCTCCATCTATCAGTAATATCATTTTTGTTTAGTCGTTTGATGTTAATCGAAAGTTCTTATGGAGTAGTGAAATTTCTCTTTGTTAAGGATGAAAGCAGACTAGCTTCTGCTTTTTTATCTATATTGCTTTACTGGTAAATAAAATAGTTAAAAAAATCACAAAAACACTTGAAGAAGCAAATGAAAAGGCTTACAATTATATTATAAACAGTACAAATAAAAAAAGGAGGAGTGCTTTATGAAAGCCTATACTTATGTTAAACCTGGACTTGCTTCTTTTGTTGACGTTGACAAACCAGTGATTCGCAAGCCAACAGACGCTATTGTGCGTATCGTAAAAACTACTATTTGTGGAACAGACCTCCATATTATCAAAGGGGATGTCCCTGCTTGCCAAAGTGGTACCATTCTTGGTCACGAAGGAATTGGGATTGTTGAAGAAGTTGGAGAAGGAGTTTCGAACTTCAAAAAAGGCGACAAGGTCTTGATTTCTTGTGTTTGTGCCTGTGGTAAATGCTACTACTGTAAAAAAGGAATTTATGCCCACTGTGAAGACGAAGGGGGCTGGATTTTCGGTCACCTGATTGATGGTATGCAGGCTGAGTATTTACGTGTCCCTCATGCAGATAACACTCTTTACCATACTCCAGAAGACTTGTCAGATGAAGCCTTGGTTATGCTATCAGATATTTTGCCTACTGGGTATGAAATTGGTGTCTTGAAAGGGAAAGTAGAACCTGGTTGTAGTGTAGCCATTATTGGTTCAGGTCCAGTTGGATTGGCTGCTCTTTTAACAGCTCAATTCTACTCACCAGCTAAATTGATTATGGTGGACTTAGACGATAACCGCTTGGAAACTGCTGTATCATTTGGTGCGACTCATAAAGTTAATTCTTCAGACCCTGAAAAAGCCATTAAAGAAATTTATGATTTGACAGATGGTCGTGGTGTGGATGTCGCTATCGAAGCTGTTGGTATTCCTGCAACATTTGATTTTTGTCAAAAGATTATCGGTATAGACGGGACAGTTGCCAACTGTGGTGTACATGGTAAACCAGTTGAATTCGATTTGGACAAACTTTGGATTCGCAACATCAATGTAACAACTGGTTTGGTATCTACAAATACTACTCCACAATTGTTGAAAGCACTTGAAAGTCATAAGATTGAACCAGAAAAATTGGTAACTCATTATTTCAAACTCAGTGAAATTGAAAAAGCCTATGAAGTCTTCAGTAAGGCAGCAGACCACCATGCAATCAAGGTCATTATCGAAAACGATATCTCGGAAGCCTAGGTAGTAACAAGATTTTGGAACATAAGCAAATAGAAATTCAGTCATCATAAGATGGCTGGATTTTTTATCTGGAAATTAAGAAATGAGCATATTTCTTTTCTTGTCTGGCGGAATTGGTTATAATATACGGTACAAAGGAATGAATGAATATGTATCGTGTTATAGAAATGTACGGAGATTTTGAACCTTGGTGGTTCTTAGAAGGTTGGGAAGAAGACATTGTAGCAAGTAAGAAATTTGACCAGTATTATGATGCTCTCAAATACTACAAAACTTGCTGGTTTAGATTGGAACAAGAATCCCCTCTTTATAAAAGTAGAAGTGACTTGATGACTATTTTTTGGGATCCAGAAGATCAACGCTGGTGTGATGAATGTGATGAGTATTTACAACAATACCATTCTTTGGCTCTTTTGCAGGATGAGCAGGTTATCCCAGATGAAAAATTACGTCCAGGCTATGAAAAACAAACAGGTAAGGAAAGGCACCGTTCTTGCCGTATGAAATTAAAATAGAGAAAAAGTAACTTTTTGGAGTTGCTTTTTTTATTTTTCCCAATTTTTGCGAATAGTATAGGTGAGGAGGTAAGTATGGTTCAAGAAATTGCACAAGAAATCATTCGTTCGGCTCGGAAAAAAGGGGCACAAGACATTTATTTTGTCCCCAAGTTAGACGCCTATGAGCTTCATATGAGGATAGGAGATGAGCGCTGTAAAATCGGTTCTTATGATTTTGAAAAGTTTGCGGCTGTCATCAGTCACTTTAAGTTTGTGGCGGGTATGAATGTTGGAGAAAAGAGACGTAGTCAACTTGGTTCCTGTGATTATGCCTATGACCAAAAGATGGCGTCTCTACGTCTATCTACTGTAGGCGATTATCGAGGGCAGGAGAGTCTGGTGATCCGCTTGTTGCATGATGAGGAGCAGGACTTGCATTTTTGGTTTCAGGATATTGAAGAATTGGGCAAGCAGTACAGGAAACGGGGACTCTATCTTTTTGCTGGTCCAGTTGGGAGTGGTAAGACGACCTTGATGCACGAATTAGCCAAGTCACTCTTTAAGGGACAACAAGTCATGTCCATTGAAGATCCAGTAGAAATCAAACAGGACGACATGCTTCAGTTGCAGTTGAATGAGGCGATTGGACTAACCTATGAAAATCTGATTAAACTTTCCTTGCGTCATCGACCTGACCTCTTGATTATCGGAGAAATTCGGGACAGCGAGACGGCGCGTGCAGTGGTCAGAGCTAGTTTGACAGGGGCGACAGTCTTTTCAACCATTCACGCCAAGAGTATTCGTGGTGTTTATGAGCGCCTGCTGGAGTTGGGCGTGAGTGAGGAGGAATTGGCAGTCGTTCTGCAAGGAGTCTGCTACCAGAGATTAATTGGGGGAGGAGGAATTGTTGATTTTGCAAACAAAGACTATCAAGAACATCAAGCAGACAAATGGAATGAGCAAATTGACCAGCTTCTTAAAGATGGACATATCACAAGTCTTCAGGCTGAAACGGAAAAAATTAGCTACAGCTAAGCAAAAAAATATCATCACCTTGTTTAACAATCTCTTTTCCAGCGGTTTTCATTTGGTGGAGACCATCTCCTTTTTAGATAGGAGTGCTCTACTGGACAAGCAGTGTGTGAACCAGATGCGTTCGGGTTTGTCTCAGGGGAAATCATTCTCAGAAATGATGGAAAGTTTGGGCTTTTCAAGCGCCATTGTCATTCAATTATCTCTAGCTGAAGTTCATGGGAATCTCCACCTGAGTTTGGGAAAGATAGAAGAGTATCTAGACAATCTGGCCAAGGTCAAGAAAAAGTTAATTGAAGTAGCGACCTATCCCTTGATTTTGCTGGGGTTTCTTCTCTTAATCATGCTGGGGTTACGGAACTATCTACTACCACAACTGGATAGTAGCAATATTGCCACCCAAATTATCGGCAATCTGCCACAAATTTTTCTAGGCATGGTAGGGTTTGTTTCTCTACTTACCCTTTTAGCGCTAACTTTTTATAAAAGAAGTTCGAAGATGCGAGTCTTTTCTATCCTGGCACGCCTTCCCTTCTTTGGAATTTTTGTGCAGACCTATTTGACAGCTTATTATGCGCGTGAGTGGGGTAATATGATTTCACAGGGGATGGAGCTGACGCAGATTTTTCAAATCATGCAGGAACAAGGTTCCCAGCTCTTTAAAGAAATCGGTCAAGATCTGTCTCAAGCCCTACAAAATGGTCGCGAATTTTCTCAAGCCATAGCAACCTATCCTTTCTTTAAAAAGGAGTTGAGTCTTATCATCGAGTATGGGGAAGTCAAGTCCAAGCTGGGGAGTGAGTTGGAAATCTACGCGGAAAAGACTTGGGAAGCCTTTTTTACCCGAGTCAACCGCACCATGAACTTAGTACAGCCACTGGTTTTTATCTTTGTGGCTCTGATTATCGTTTTACTTTATGCGGCAATGCTAATGCCCATGTATCAAAATATGGAGGTGAATTTTTAAAATGAAAAAAATGATGACATTCTTGAAAAAAGCTAAGGTTAAAGCTTTCACACTTGTGGAAATGTAGGTTACTAAAATTATTTATATTTTCCAATTGATAACAATGTCCTCAGCTGTCACCTTAACCTTGTTTATAAGTCCTCTAACAAGTACCTTTTGACCTTCGTAATCCATTGAAAAGACTTTCTCAGCGTTTAGCAGCTTCCTCATATCAGCCTTTCTTTTGTCTTTCCTGAGCGCTGGATCGTTTTCTAGTTCAGTTTCAAGAATCCCCCTCATGCTTATAAATTCGGCTGACTTGCTCTGTAATTGTTCGAGGGTAATGCGGTCATCTATGTATAGATCGTTAAGTCTGCTCAGTTTCTTTGATAGCTCCTCTATTTGTTTCTTATAGCTCTCACGGTCTATGGTCTCGGCATTGTCTCCTGAAAATATTTTGTCCAGGTAATCAGCGTTATCTTGTAGTTTGCTTATTTCTCCTAGCACATAGGCCTCTAGCTTGTCTTTGTAGTAAAATCCTGAGTCACACTTTTTATTGTCGTTATAGGTAGTAACGCCTCTCAGCGTTCGTGGGTGCCTTTGATGGCATTCATATTTTTTTAACCTGCTCCCATCTTTCCTCTTTACACCTAGCATAATTTTTAAAGGAGCGCCACAATATCCACATTGGGCGATACCAGATAGAATGTACTTAGCTTGGAATGGTCTAGGATTGACATTCTCTGCTGCCGTCCTTTGTCTAATCTTCAGTTCTTCCTTGGTCTTGTTGTATACCTCCTCTGTAATTATTGGCTCATGATTACCTGGATAAATTTCTCCCTTATACTGATTGAAACCGCAGTAGACAGGGTTATCTAGTATGGCTCTGACCGCCCGATAACTCCAAGGCACATGTTTTGAGTATTTCTCATTCAGATCATCCCTCAGCTTAGTAATGGATCTCCCTCTCAGATAACTCTCAAATATAAATTTAACAGCTAGAGCCTGAGCTGGATTGATAGTCACAGTTCCAGTTTCCTTGTGATAATTGTATCCATAGGATGTTTTAGCCCACATCATGGATTTTCCAGCCTTGGCCCGTCCTATTTTACCAAGTTGCATACGCTCCTTGATTTGCTCCCTCTCAAGCTGGGCAAAGACGCTCAAGAGCCCAATCATAGCCTTTCCAAAAGGGGTAGAGGTGTCAAAATTCTCCTGCAAGCTCAGAAAGGCTATATTATTCTTTATGAAAATATCTTCAATTAGATAAAGGGTATCTTTTTGACTACGGCTCAGACGGTCCAGTTTATAGACTAGCACTGTATCAAATTTTTTCCTTTTAGCGTCTTTGATAAGCCCCTCAAGTGCTGGTCTGTCAGTATTGGATCCCGAGAAACCACCATCAGTATATATCTTGTAGACGCTCCAGTCCTTAATATCGCAGTAGCTAGAGAGCTTAGCTTTTTGCTCCTCGATTGAGTAGCCCTCTTCTGCCTGTGAGGTAGTGGACACCCTGACATATATAGCTACTTTATTTATTGATTTCATTGCTTTTGTACCCCCTTTTTGATAAAATAGGGTATAGAAAAGAGGGCTTTTTAATGCCTATCTTTCTATACATCTTGCCTCACGCTCAGACTCGCCAAAGTTTGAGAGCGTGGGGCTTTTTTTGTTTGTGTAATCAAAAAAGCTGCACAATTATTGTACAGCTGTGACCGAGGCAGGAGCTACCTGCCGTATTTTGCACTAGATGAGTTCATCTAGGTAATCCAACTGTATTTTATCAAAATTTCTATTTAGCTGTCAAATATAATCCGTTCGGAACACTCTCCTCAGTCAAAATTTGAGAGTGTTTTTTGTTTGTTATGCATTATCATCTACTCTGTCTTGTAAGATGATCAATTTTTCTTTCAGGTCATTTACTCTTGCTAAATTACTATTCATTTCATTGATGTAGTAATTGATTTCATTGTGAATTTCTAAAGCGCTTGTTGGTGCATTTAGGGAGTTGAAATAATTAACTAATTCTTTGCAAAATTTAGCGTACTCACTGTGATACCTTATTTGCACTTGGCACATCATTAAATCAAATTTATTTTTGTCCCATGTTGGGAAATCGATATCAAGATTTGTAGGGTATCCTTTAGCTGAGTGTATCTCCCATAGCGACGAATATTTATCAGCAATACCCCTCCCTTCATCAGTCAAAAGTGTTTTGCCGTCATCATCATAAAGCAATGAGTTGTCTTTGAATTTTCTTGTTATTTTTTCAGCATTTAGATTGTAATCATGAAAAAAATATTTAGGGATTGATATAGTTGATTTTCTTCCACTCTTTGTTTTCCCCCACCAAACCAAGAGTAGTAACTCTCTAAGAGGATAACCCTCTGGAGTTTTAAAGCTATCGTTGTATTTTGGAAAATCAAAGCCTCTTCCATATATTTCAAACATATTAGGTCTTGAGTTTAGTATTTTGAAATACTTAGGCCGATAGTAGTCAAATTCTTTAGGCGGAGCAATAGTAACGGAAATTTGTTGCGACTCTTTTGGCTTTTTACTCCCAAATAAAAAATTAAATATTCCCATATTAAAACCTCTCTAATGTGGTTCAGTGATTGCACATATTTTTTTAAACCTTATAAATATCTACGACCTCTCCGATTGTACGGATGTCGTCATTTTCTGTTAGATGGATTTCCTCATAGCTATTATTGAGACTTTGCAAGTACCAAGAACCATCATAATCTCTTTTAAGCTTTTTGACGAAGTTCTTGCCGTTCACTTGGAAAATGCCGATTGAGTTGATATCCACTTGACTAGTGACCTTGATAAATAGAAGGTCATTATCTTCTATGAGTGGCTCCATTGAGTCGCCTGCCACCTTAGCTATCGTGTCGTATTCCTCTGGCACATCTTCAGTTCTGAGCTTTACTTCCATGTGTAGATTGTCTTCCTGAAACGTTCCATGTCCTGCTGCAACCAAGCCTTCTACATAATCAGTAATGTAGTCCTCGTCGTCTTGAGACTTATCAAAGATAGAGATAATCTTAGAGCTGTTTTGTTCTTCTAGTTGTTCCTTGGCATAGTCAAGGACTTTTTCTTGTTTAGGCTCTTCTAGTTGGTTGTAGATGGTTAGGATTTCAGATTCGTTCTTAGGTGTCTTTAATAAATAAGAAAATATCTCAGGTCTAATATCCAAAGCTGAACAAATTTTTATAGCATTTTCCACGTTAGCATTCATTATTCCTCGCTCTAATATAGAACGAACAGTTGAATAAGGCATGCCATTTTCTTCTGCAAAAGATTTTACAGAACTATAACGAGAAAGAATTAGTTGCTTTAGTTTTTCTTCGTTCATGGTTACCTCTCTTTCTGTTTTTTATTATACCACACGATTTTTCGTATGTCTATAAAAAAAAGAAAGAAAAAAACGATTTTTAGTGTTGACAAACACGAAAAATGGTGTTAAACTTATATCAAGCTCAGATGAGCTTAATTTTAAAACTAAAAACACGAAAAATCGT
>NZ_KV794176.1:0-336 GCF_001808665.1 Streptococcus sp. HMSC070B10
CCATGTACATTATGGCGCTTGAGATTGCAAAGGTGATTGATGGGCAAATTAGCGAGGATAATAAGAAGACATGGCTAACAGTCGAGGAATTTAAGAAAAAGCACGAGGCTATTCTATCTCTGACTTTTGATGAAGCAAATGAACGAAGTTTGATTGAAATTCAAACGATGGATGTTGTAGACGACCCTCTTTGGGAGGAAGAGGCCACTCGTCGAAAAGAATATATACTAGCACATGGAGGCGATATCTCAGATTTATGAGACTATATATCAAAGGCGATTACACCAAAGAAATTCCATTTGATTACATGGAACTAGCGAAAAGGATGTGGTTTGA
>NZ_KV794177.1:0-204 GCF_001808665.1 Streptococcus sp. HMSC070B10
CCAGGTCAACCAACAACTCCAATCAAGTATCCAAATGACCCACAAGATCCAACAAAACCAGGACAACCAACAGAAGTGTTACCATACGTTCCAGGATTCACTCCAGAAGATAAAGATGGCAACCCACTTAAACCAGTTGATCCGAAAGATCCATCAAAAGGATATGTAGTACCAAACATCCCAACAGATCCAAGTCAAGATACA
>NZ_KV794178.1:0-988 GCF_001808665.1 Streptococcus sp. HMSC070B10
TTCATCAATTCCTCTTTCTACAACGCAAAAGGGCCTCACAAAGTGAAGCCCTTTTGGTGTGATGCTAAGCGCATCTATTCATCGATTACGTTAATTATAAGGGCTTTTTTATATCTTGTCAAGTATTTAATTAAAAAAATTTTAAAATTTCCGATAGAATCTATTCCCCTTTTAGGGTTAGCAGTTTGGTTTTAGATAATCTTCTCAAATACCATTGTGGCTTGAATGCGGTCACCACCGCCTAGTCCTTTGCTTCCACCATTGGCGGTTGTGATTGTATGCAGGCGGTAGCCTTTTGAAGCTTGTTTATTGATAACATCTTCCAATTCTGTAAGGTTTCCTGATCCAGTGCCGAAAAACTTTTCTTTCAAAGTTACCTGAAGGACAACGTAGTGTAGTCCATTTACTCCAGATGCAGTAGAAAAGCTTCCTTCTTGTTTTACAGTGTCAAAAAATCCCATGGGGGGTTACTCCTTTTCGTCGTCTCTCTCAGATAGTTTTTTAACTAAATCAAAAGCTATTTTTTTATCATAGTCATTTAAAGAAATATAGTTGATTAAAATATCTGCAAAATTTGTACCAATTTCAGCATCATTTATTATTAACTTTTCTATAGTCAGCATGTAGCTTTGATTAAAATTCACTAAGCCTTTGCCGAAATTCTCGTATTTTTTAGGATTATTTATATGTTTTTCAATGTTCTCATATGCTGATTGAACCTTTTTTAGTAAATCATAATTAGGTTTAATGTTATTTAATTCATTCATATCAAGATTTTTAAAAAAATCTTGTAATTTAGTAGTCATTTCTTCGGGAGATATTTTATCATGGCCTAAAAGAGTTGCGACACTTACCCCAAAGAAGTCAGCAAGTTGCTGGGCTTTTTCTGGTTTAATTTGACGTTCACCTTTTTCCCAATAAATGTAAGTTCTTTTTGTAACTCCTATTTCATCAGCTATTTCTTGCTGGGTCATTCCTACTTTACCGT
>NZ_KV794179.1:0-2001 GCF_001808665.1 Streptococcus sp. HMSC070B10
CAAAACCCGCGCCGAAGCCGGCACCAAAACCCGCACCAAAACCTACGCCGAAGCCGGCACCAAAACCGACTGAAAAACATAAAGAAACAACTCCTAAACAGGATAAATCAAAATCTAAAGCTCAGTCTGGCTGGGTAGGGTCTTCGTACTATGAAAATGGTGCTAAAGTTACTAATAAGTGGATTTTTGATAAAAAGGTTAACTCCTACTTCTATTTAAATGCATCGGGAAATTATGTCCAAAATGCCTGGGTCGGTAATTACTATCTCAAATCTGATGGTAAGAGAGCTAAGAATGAATGGATTTATGATAAGAAATCGAATTCATATTTTTATCTAACATCAGAAGGAAGTTCAGCTCGTAACACTTGGGTAGGAAATTACTACCTCAAATCAGATGGAAAGATGGCTAAGAAAGAATGGATTTATGATAAGAAATATTTTGCACATTATTATTTAACAGCAGAAGGTAGCTACGCTCGTAATACTTGGGTAGGGAATTATTATCTCAAATCAGACGGTAAGAGAGCTAAAAATGAATGGATTTATGATACGAAATCGAATTCATATTTTTATCTAACATCAGAAGGAAGTTCAGCTCGTAACACTTGGGTAGGAAATTACTACCTCAAATCTGATGGCAAGATGGCCAAGAACGAATGGATTTATGACAAAAACTACGGTTCATATTATTATCTAACAGGAGAAGGAAGCTACGCACGTAACAAATGGGTAGGTAATTACTATCTAAACTCAAACGGTAAGATGGCCAAAAATGAGTGGGTAGATGGTGGTAATTATTATGTTGATTCTGACGGAAAAATAGTTAAAAGTGACTGGATTTATGATAAAAACTATGGTTCATATTATTATCTAACATCAGAAGGCACCTATGCTCGCAACAAATGGATAGGAAATTACTATCTTAAATCAGACGGTAAGATGGCCAAGAATGAATGGGTAGATGGCGGTCGTTACTATGTTAAATCAGATGGTGAAATGGTTTGGGGCAAATGGGTAGATGGTGGCCGTTACTATGTAGGATACGACGGTGTCTGGCAACCAAAACCAGCAGACGGGAATCCATACTCAGCAGCTTTAAAGGAAGCACAAGGTTATAATAGGATTCATTTGTCAAAAAAAGGAATTTATGAGATGTTAATTTATAAAGGTTTTAATAGTGACGCTGCACAATATGCTATCAATCATTTGCAAGCCGACTATAAGGCGAATGCATTAGCTAAAGCAAGACAACACCGAAAATATAGCAATCTCTCGAAAACGAAAATTTATGACTGGCTAACTTCTCCTAGTATTGACAATTTTACCAAAGAAGAAGCAAACTATGCCATTCAACATTTGGGTGACTAATTATTTAGAATAACTATTTTAACACCAATTGACAAGTCAAGTACAACAAAGTTGTTCCTCTGATTAAGAGAGTATCTTTCAAGCTGTTTGAGTGAGCTCAAACAGCTTTTTTACCGACTATAGCCAAGTGCAAAATAGAAGGTTCTCCTATTGTCTTTTCACCCAGAACAGAATGGATTTTCCAATTTCAAAAAGGGATTGGAGTTTATAGGTATGAACAAAGGCATCTATGCTGTGTCCCGTTGGTTTCTCCCCAGTCTATGAGCAAACTCAGTAGGTTTGAGTCCTACGTTTAAATAAGCTTCAATTTCTACTCACTCAGCTTCAGATAAGTGCTTGTATAGTTATTATTTTAATGTAAAAAAGATTAAGGATATGGTATACTATAAGTGTAAATCATAAGAAAAGGAGATTTTTATGAGAAGATCAAAAAAAATTTTGGTTACAAGTTTAGCAGCAACTACTTTTGCACTTGTTTCTCTTTCAGATACAATGGGGATGTTGCCTTTCTCATCTCAGAAAGTATCTGCTCAAGAAAAGGACGCATCTAAAAATGGTAAGATTGTAAAAGAGAATACAAAACCCGCGCCGAAGCCAGCACCAAAACCCGCGCCGAAGCCGGCACCAAAAC
>NZ_KV794180.1:0-3092 GCF_001808665.1 Streptococcus sp. HMSC070B10
GCTAGGCAAGTTATCAAGTCCACGGCTTGGCGTGTTTATCGTGAGGTCAGAATGGCTCCAGCTGAGGAGTTGGGGATAGATACCTTTTACTATCACAAAAAGGCCACAGCAAGAGAGATGTGCGCTCCTTTGCAGCATCAGATTGTAACCACTGGAGTTGCTAGGACGGAAAAAGGGGAGCGTATTTTGGCGCTATCAGACTACGGCTATGGATATGCTGGAGGCTGTCAGGGTATTAACTGTACTCATGAGATGACACCATACATTCCGGGGGCTAACTACAAGCCTGATTTGCCTGACGAGTTAAGAGACTTGACTCCAGAGCAAGCGATAGAAAACGCAAACGTACAGGCCAAGCAGAGAGCCCTAGAGCGCTCTATCAGACAGTCCAAGGAATTTCTCCACGTTGCAGAGAAACTAGGTGACAGCGAGCTAATAGACAAGTATAAGAGCAAGGTTAGGATCCAACAGGGAGCCATGAGAGACTATCTCAAACAGCACCCATTTTTACACCGTGATTATGCTAGAGAGAAATACTATGATGACCCTTATACCAAAGCTAAGAAAGAGGTTAAGGTCAGAAAAGAACTTGAAAAGCTGGAAAAACACAGAGCAGAACAAAAAGAAATGCGTGAGAAGTTTAATTCAGCTGTTAAAAGTGGTATAATTAAGACGGAAATCAATAACGAACATTTTGAAAACCACATTAGAGGCACTAAGGGATATGAGAAATATCTCCAGAAGAACTTAGAAAAAGGAGCACCTCCACCAAGCTATCTGACAATCACTAAAGAAGAATGTCAGGCACTAGTTGATAGGTATGCTGGAACAGGACAGTTCAAGTATGATCCAAAATCAACCAAAATGCAGGAAATTATCTCACAAAATAAACCTATAGGAACCTATATAGATCCTAGAACTGGTGAAGTCGTTGAGAATACTACTGATTTTCGTATTCATTACAGTAAAACAGGCTCACATATTGTGCCAACTATCAAAGGGAAAGGAGACCGTAAATGAGTAAACAACTTTGGAACTACCTACGCTCAAGAGTTCAGGTAGTAAATAGTGACGGTGAAGTCATCAAAGGGCTTGTCACAGATTTTATTGACGAAATGGACAATGATGAGCAAGATGAAATCACTATCCTCATTGACAATCCTAGCCCTGATGAACCGACTGAGATTTCTCTCTTTGAGAGTCAGATTATTTCAATTAAAGCAATCTCATAGCACTTAGAACAATCTAGGCGCTTTTTTCATGCAATAAATTGCTATAAACCACTGTAAACCGTGTCGAAATCGAGGCGGTTTTTCTTTTGCCCTGGAGCATGGCGTAAAACTGTCTTAATTTGTCCATGTGACGTAAAAAAGGAGGAGTTAAGACATGAGTCTTAAACGTGAAATGTTAGTTGAGGCAGGTATCGAGGACAAAGCTGTCATTGACAATATTATGCAAGCGTACGGTGCAGGTATTGAAAATGCCAAGTCACAAGCCAAGTCGGAACTAAAAGCCGAAAACGACACATTAAAACAACAGCTTGAGCAACAAACCCAAGCTATCAATGATCTACAGGCCAAAGAGGGATCTAGCGCTGAAAGCAAACAACAGCTTGAAGAACTAAAAGCCCAATTTGACCAGTACAAGCTGGATAGTGAGGCAAATCTTGCTCAGGTAACTAAAACAAACGCTGTAGCCCTTGCTTTGAAAGACGTAGGAGCTTACAACTCAGAGGATTTGATGAAATTCATTGACCTAGACAAAATCGAGCTAGGAGAAGATGGAAAACCTCAATTAGAGGACACAATCAACTCACTCAAAGAGTCAAGCCCTTACCTATTCCAAGCTGAGGACAAGCAGCCTAACCCTAATATCTCTGTGCACGGAAATCCACCAGCAGAAACTGGAAACGATCATCTAAGCGCAGAGGAAAAAGCCCTATTTGCAGGCTTTGATAGCGTATAAAACCAAAAATAAAGAAAAGAGGAATATTACACATGGCAGTAAATTACGCAGCTAAATTTGATGAAAAAGTAGATGAGCGCTTTGCTAAAGAGGCCCTGTCTAATGGTATTGTTAACCAAGATTTTGATTTTCTTGGAGTTGACACCGTCAAGGTCTACTCTATCCCAACATCAGGAATGAATGACTACAAGACAACTGGGCAAAATCGCTACGGTGACGCTGAGGAACTTGGAAATACAGTTCAAACTATGACAATGAAGAAAGACCGCTCTTTCACATTCACGATTGACAAGAAATCTGAACAGGACACAAATGGTGTCATGGAGGCTGGAAAAGCCCTTGCACGTCAGTTGTCAGAAGTCGTTATCCCAGAGGTAGACACTTACCGTTTTGCAACAATCGTAGCTGGTGCAGATACAGATCATATCGCTACTGGTTCAGTAACTAAAACAAATGCCTACGAGCTTGTACTTGATGGTCAGGTTAAACTAACTGACGCCTTCGTCCCAACAGCTGGTCGCATCTTGCATGTATCTCCTAAATTCTACAAACTCATCAAGCTTGACCCAACTTTTGTGAAAAATTCTGACCTTGGCCAAGAGATCACTATCAAGGGTCAAGTAGGTATGATTGACGGCTTACCAGTAGTTTTGACACCTACATCACGATTGCCACAAAATGTAGAGTTTATTATTGCTCATCCTGTGGCTACTCCATCTCCTATTAAGTTGGAAGACTACAAGATCCACGATAACCCACCAGGAATTAACGGCAAGCTCGTTGAGGGTCGTATCCGTTACGACGCTTTTGTTCTTGACAACAAGAAGAAAGCTATCTACGTTCACAAATCAGCTTAGTGAAAGGGGATAAAAATGAACGATTCTAACATTGAAGAGACTTTGGTTGTATCTAAAGAAACTGAAGAGGAGCCAGAAGTAAAAGATCCAAAAACATTGAAAAAAGATGGAGTAACGTTTACTCTATCTGACCCGATTATGATTTCAGCCTTTGAAAATCAAGGATACGAAGTGGAGGAATAAAATAAATGGCTAAATTTAAAGCTAAAACAAACTTTTTTATGGCAAAAACAGGGCAGCAGTTTGATGCAAATAATGCGTATGAAATGA
>NZ_KV794181.1:0-209 GCF_001808665.1 Streptococcus sp. HMSC070B10
AAAGAAGTTACAGTAACACCAGATCAACCAAAAACACCAGGAACTCCAGTAGATCCAAATAACCCAGATGGACCTAAATACCCAGCTGGCTTGGAAGAAAAAGATCTAAACAAAACTGTTACACGTACAATCACTTATGTGTACGAAGATGGAACTCCAGTATTAAATGAAGATGGAACACCAAAAACAGTAACACAAGAAGCTAAATT
>NZ_KV794182.1:0-9245 GCF_001808665.1 Streptococcus sp. HMSC070B10
CTGGTGTTAATGGGGTAGAGGTGACTGGTGTCTCTATTGAGACTGGAACGACTTCTACTACGTTAACAGGTACAGGTACCTCTTTAGTCGCAACTACTTTACCATCTTTCACATACTCTACCACTACTGTCGCTGGGATTTGTACACCAACTGTTGCTGTAGGTGGTACTGTTCCTGTTTTAACTTCTGTAACTGTTACAGTAACTCCTGATGGAAGCCCCTTCACGTTATTAGCTGCTTTTTCAGCCTGTTCTTTAATAGCTTTTTCTAGTTCTTGCTTATCACTATCTTTAAGAACTGTTACACCTTCTGGGGTTACTTTTGGTAATACTGTCACTGGGACTTTTACTGTCTCTTCACCATTTGCATACTTAACTTTAGTTGGTACTGTTACATCGGTTGCTCCAACTTTATCCTTTGTATCTGGTAAATCAGCTTCTGTTGGATCTTGTACTGTTCCACCTTGTCCTGGTGTTACTGCATCTTTTACTTTAGCTATTTCAGGTTTGTCGCCTTCAACAACGTATACTTGATCAGCATTTGAACCAACGACATTTACAGTAATTTCTGCATCTTTTGTATACTTAACGCCATCTACTGTATAGGTTACTGGGACTTTTACAGTTCCTTTGTTTGTTCCTGCTTCCGATGTAATGGTTGCAAGCACTTCTTCTGTAATCGCTCCAACTTCTACATCTTTGGCACCATCTGGTAATTTAGCTTTGAAATCTGCTGAGTTTGCTACTTCTTCCGCTTTAGCTTTAGCTACTTCTTTAACTTTATCTGTAGTTTCACCTTTTGGTACTGTTACTTCACCTTTAGCAACTGGCAATACTGTTACTGGTACTATTACTTTCTCTAGATCTTTAATTCCTTCGTAAGTTACTGGAACTTCGACTGTTACATCTGTAGTTCCTGCTTTTCCAGTTGTTTCTGGTAATGTTGTTGGTTTACCAACTGTCCCGCCTTGTCCTGGTGTTACGGCATCTTCAGCTTTCGTTGGTTTATCACCTTCAAACACGACTACTCGTTTAGTTGTTGATCCAACTACTGTTACTGGGACTTCTACTTCTTTAGTACCAATAACGTTTCCTTTTTCATCAGTATATTCAATAACTACCTTAGCTGGTTTTTGTTCTCCTGTAGCAGTTGTTTCAGGTTTTTCTTTCACTTCTTTAACAGTTACTGTTACACCTGCAGGAATATTATCTTTTGGTAATGCATCCACTACTTCTTGAGCTTTTGCTTTAACCATTGTTTCTAAATCTGTGCTATCTTTAAGTACTGTTACTCCCGTTGGTTTAACAACTGGTAATACTTTCACAACTGCAGGGACTTCTACAAGTTTATCTTCACCATCTTTCGCAACTACTGTTACTTTCTTATCTCCAGGTGTTGTTGTATCTACATCACCATCTTTATAGGTGAACTTAGTTCCGTCTGGATATTGATCAGGATTAATGCTTTCAGATGGATCTGGTTGTGTATTTTGAGGATTTTCAAATACATATTGCACTTCAGGATCTACTACCACAACTTTAGCTGGAACTTTAACAATCGTATCTTCACCAACTTTAGCCACAACGACTACATCTTTCTCTCCCGATGTAGTTGTATCTACTGGAGTTTCATAAGTAAATTCCGTTCCGTCTGGATATTCACCCGGTGTGATACTTTGTTTAGCTTCTGGTTGTTTATTAGCTTTATCAGCCACAACGTATTGTGGAATACTGTCAACTACACGTACTGTTGCTGGAACTCTTACTAGTTCATTTCCATTTTCATCAGTAACAATAATCTTAACTTCTTTATCTCCAGGTGTTGTTGTATCTGGTTCTTTTTCGTAAGTGAATTTAGAACCAGCTGGATAATCATCTGGATTGATACTATCTTCTGCTTTTGGAGCTTCTTTTGGATCTACTGGGACAATTTGTGGATATCCTTCAACAACTTTAATCGGTACATTAACAGTTTCTTCACGTTTATTATCCCCTGAACCATATGTCACTGTCACAGGAGCTGTTAATGTGTCATCCCCAACTTTATCAGTTGTATCAGGAAGTTTAGTTTCATCTACTGTTTTCTCATTTCCTTTAGTAGTAACAGCATCTTTTAATTTTTCTGAAGATGGTTTATCTCCTTCTACTACATAAACAGGTTTTGCAGTTGAAACTTGTGGTTTAACTTTAATTGTAAACTCTTGATCTATTTCTTTCTTAGTATCAAATGTTGGATCCTGATCAAATGGATTATCTACAACATCATATCCCATAGATTTCAAAACATCAACACGTGCTTGAACTTTTTCTTCTGGAATTTTATCTCCTGATTTACCAGTAAGATCATCAATATTATATTTCGTATCTAATGGTGTTTCAACACCTTCATCATCTACTGAAACAAATTTTACTTTTGCTTTTTGATCGTCTTTTTCATAGGTAATCTTGATGTTTGCTTTTGGATCCGTAATTTGTGGTGGTTTATATCCTTCTTCTGGATTTGCAGGATTGACTGGTTCTAATGGTGTACCATTTCCATCTTTTGGAGTATATCCATCTTTATGAGGGATAATTTGTGTAATTTCACCAGTCTTGGTTGGATCGTTTGGATCGTTAGGGAATGGAATCGGATCCCCATCCTTACCAGTGGTTGGATCAACAGGAATCCAGCTTCCAATTTTCGTATAAGTAACTTTATCAGTTTCATCAGGGATTACTTTTGTATCTTTTGCAGGGGTTGCTGCTTCTTTAGCAGGAATTTCCTTTTTATCAGCAATATATCCTAGTAAAACATCTACTCCAACTTTATCCCATGTTTTATTAGGACTTTCCCAATCTGTATAGCTTACTTCTTTTGTGACAAGATTAACAGTCGCTTTTCTTGTAAATGGCACCGTTTGAACAGTATCATCCTTAACTTTTACTTCAGGTGCTGTATCAGAATCTTTCTTCACATAAGAAATCACACGTTTAGCGGTCGTATTCAAGTCAGATTCAGCCAAGCCTTCAGGCCATTTCAATTCTGGATTCTCTCCATTAGGATCTACTGGGCTGTCTTTTTCATGAGGTGTTGATGAAGGTACTTCAATGATTCTAGGTTTAACAACAATTTTAAATGTTTGAGATGGTGCTGGTGTACCATCTTGGGCATTGATGTCTTCTTTATCATCAAATGTTGGATGATGATTATCCTGAGTATGATAGTCATCACTTTCTACTTCATAACCTTGATTCTTCAGTTCTTTGATTTTGTTTTCAACATCTGTACTTGCTGGTAATTCTGAACCAGATTTACCAGTTAAATCAAAGCTAGAAACCACTTCATTTGCAGCTCCATCGACTTTCTTCTCAATCACTACTTTAGCTGTTTGAGTAGAAGGTATATATGTAATTGGTGATTCTCCGAATTTATCCGTTGGTGTAAATCCATCTGGCACTTTATATCCTTGAGTTGGATCATTAGGATTTTTCGGTGTCAATTCTTTTCCATTATAAACTGGAGTATAGCCTGGAACGTATGGAATTGTTACAGTACTAAAATCTCCTGGAACTGTTGGATCATTTGGGTTATTTGGATAAGGAATTTTATCTTGAGCACCATTTGGTTTCTTACCTTCTGGATATTTAGGAGTAAATGAACCAATTTCTTTATAAAGAACTTTTGTTACTTCTGGAGTAACAGTTCCATCTTGTGTAGGAACTGGTGCTTCTTTTTCAGCTACTGTTTTATCTGCTTCTTTTACTAATAAGTAATTTTCTACTACTGGTGATTCTACAGCATTGAATTTACCTTTTGTTCCATCTACTGTAGCATCCGTTAATTTATCAGCTTCATTATAGACTTCCCAATCAGAGTAAGTTACTTCTTTTGTTTCAGGGTTAACGGTTGCTGTACGTTTGTAAGTTACTTTTTGCACCTTTTCAGCATATAAAGGAGTAGCATTATCTTTGTTTGCATCTTCTTCTTTTAGATACTTAATAGTACGAGTTACTTCTTTAACTAAGTCCTCACGTGTTATTCCAGCTGGATATTTACCGAGATTTCATCTCCAGGTTTCACTGGTGTATCTGGTGCTTTGGGAGATACAGGAGATGTTGTACTTGGATCCGTTGGATCAGTTGTTACTGTTGGATCTACTTTAATTAGGTCTAAGACATGAACATTAACAGTTGTTTCTGTTGATTTCTTACCTTCGCTATCAGTTGATTGAACTTTTACAGTGTAATCTCCAACTTTAGTTGTATCTAGATTACCTGCATCACTTACTGCGACTGTTGGTTTAGTAGAATCAACTCCATCACGATCATCTTCTAAGTCTGTTGCTGATGGTTTCGCTTTTTCTAGAACTTTATCATTATTCCATTTGTCAGCTTCTTTGGTTTTATAAACATATAAATCTTTTTTCTCAACTGCTACTGTTGGAGCTTCGTTTAGAACATTAGCATAAGCTGGATCTGATTCGTTACCTGCTTTATCAAGCACAGTAACTTTGATACGTTTGTCAGGATTTGTTGTCTCATTCGCTTCTGTCAAATCTGTTCCTTTTGGAACTGGAACAACTAATTTACCATCGCGTACTTCAACTTTTGTTTCACCAATATACCAACCATCTTCTTTTTTATTTAAAGTAATTGGAGTTTTACTATTTGGTAACGTAACTTTCATTGAAGTTACTCCACCAATAGCTTCTTTAATATTGTCTACCTCAGTATCAGCATCACGGTCCGTTCCATTGTTTCTATCATTGTCAGCGATATCTTGTTTTTCTCTAGGTACATCTGTTAAATTAGTATCTTTTTCTGTTGGAACAGAAATTAATAATTCTGTTGGTTGATTTTTATCAGTTTTTTCTCCATTAATGCTATCAGTATGAACTGGTTCCACAGTAGGAGTTACTGGTTTAATCGTATCGATGTAAATTGTTTTGTTGTAGTAGTAATCTGGATTGTCTGTATTTCCTAGAGCATTGAATGTATTTCTATATGGACTATTTGGATTTACAACACCTGTATTTTCTAATACTCTGTTGCCTTGTAAATCTGTAAATCCTTCTTTAATTTCTGCAGTTACCTTAAAAGTAGCTGTCCCTTTGAAATTTTTTGCCGTTGTGAAATCAATACCGAATGTTCTTGTCCCATTCTTTGCTGGATCTGAATCCCCTGCATTGAATTTCAATCTAAGCGTTCTTGTTGCTTCATCATACGATACGACTTGGAAAGGACCAGGCCAATTCCATTCATTTGCTTTTTTTAGAGAATCTTTTAATTCGACACCTTCAGGAATTTTAATTGTGTATTCATAAGCGCCGTACGTTGGTAACCCACCAACGTTTTTCACAGTAACTCTTAATTGACCGGATTCTTTGTCTTTATAGAGAGTGTCTTCTCCATAAGAGGATGTAGCCTTATTACGAACAACATCTGTTGTCATTTCTAATGCAGCACCAACAGCTAAGTTGACCCCACCTACAAAATATCCATCTTCAATTTCTGATTTACCATTTACTGGATAGGTCTTTTTAAATGCTGGTCCATCCTCTAGTGCCTTAATTGTTATTTTAATTTTTTTAGTCGTATTTGGAGTATTAATAATCGTTCTCCAGAATCCGAAACCATTACCATTCCCTCCATCACCATACGGAGTTGAAACGTGTGTTGTTTCACTATTATTATTCGCATCTTTCAGTGTTGTTAAAACTTCACCTGTGTCTGCATCTGTAACGGTAATTTCTACTTTTTCACCAGTACCAGCAGTACCCATATTCCCATAGGCACCACCCGTTAATGCACTAAGATATAATCTAGAATTCGGATTGACATTAAATTCTTTCGAAATTTGTGTACCTTTTTTATTTAACTGAATATAATAGCCTTTACCGACAGCAGAATGTTCTGCATTATTTAAAGGAATACCAGGTACACTTGAGTAGTTGACACCATTTGCATAGTTTTGATTAGCTTTATTAGGCGCTAAAGGATTGTCTGGAGTAGGAGTATCGTTATACTGTCTATCAATACTTCCATTATTATCGTAAACTTTAGATGGTTTTGGTTCAAATCCAGCAGGTCTATCAGCCGCAACTTCTGTTGGAGCTTCAGGTTTGATAGCTGTTACATAATTATTTGTCCCTTCTATCTTCCAACCATCAATTTCATTTTCTATTCGTTTTTCTTTCCAATTGTAAGTAATTTTCCCTAACTTCACTGGGGCTGGATTTGGACTACTAGCATTATTTCTTGAATATTGATTTTCAACAGTTGCGGATTTTGTTTCAACATCTGGAGTATTGAAATCAATATCCCCAAATTGATTTTTCAAACTTGAAATAACGTTATCTACTGGGTTAGCTCCTACCCCCCTCTTATTATTACTTGTAGGACCTTCCGCTGCTTGTTCCCCTACACCAGTAGGAGTCGCTCTAAACCCACTTTCCCCTTTACCAGGAATTGCTTTTCCGTTTCGTGGATCTTGGTTTTTATTTGTTTTTTCTACTTTAGCTTCTGTTTCTGATTTATCTTCTACAGCAGGAGACACTTTGGGCATGCTCTCAATTACAAAAGCCTTTTCTCCTAATCTTGCAACAGTTTTATCTACCTCTGCCTGAGTTGCTTTATCATTTGCTGATAAAGCTTGAGCTTCTAATAGTGCTGCCTTTGCATCCTCAATAGTTTTTGATGTTTTATTACTAATTTCAACTTTATCGATAGCTGATTGAATACGTGAAATCGCTTCTGATAACTTACTGAAGTCTACCTTTGCAATATTTTCTGGTGCTACCCTATCTTCATTAACTAAAGCTTCAGCTGAAGTTACTACTGGTTTAGAAACTGGATCTTTAGAAGGAATTTCTTTTCCCTTAGCATCAGAGCTCGAAACATTCTCTTCGTGATTTAGGTTTTCTTGAGATGGCGATGACTGTTGATTAGACAAATTTGAGCTCGTTCTTGCATCGTTTCCTTGAATAGTGTCAGCTTTTGCAGTGGCTCCACCTCCAAACATCATAAGCGCTGCAATCGCTACTGATGCTGCACCAAAACTATACTTTCGGATTGAAAATCGTTGAACTTTTTGTCCATGATATTTTTTTATTCGTGAGTACATTACTACTCCTTTACTTATATTTTTATTTACATCAAGAAAAGTCAGTAAAATCCTCAAATTGATACTAAGAAAATCCCTGACTTCACCTATTGTATAATAAACATAATAACTCTATCCATTCATTATGTCAAGCAATTCGATATTTTAATCGATGTTAATATATAAAAAAGCAAAGATAATTAATAGCTTCAGAAATATGATTAACAACTTTCAAAAAAGATTAAAAATTACCTCATATTTACATAGAAAAAGGAGCGGATATGATATCCTACTCCTTATTCTTATCAGAAAATCTAATTAGATTTAGTCTTCTTTTTTCTTACGAGCAACAAGCCCAAATCCGCTCAAGACACCTAAAAGTCCAAGTGCTGCTAGGCTAGCATGGTCTTCTGTACCAGTATTAGGAAGTTCAGCTTGTCCTTTAGCTTCTGATGAAGCTGCTGGAGCTTGTGGTGCTTTACCATTTACTGGTGCTGATGGCATCGTTGGAGTTGCTGGGTTAGCCGGTGTTGTTGGGTTAGTTGGATTAGCCGGAGCAACCGGTGTTGTTGGTTGACTTGGGTCTGTCGGTTTCACCGGACTTGTTGGGTTTGTTGAAGGTGTTGATGGAGAACCTGGTTGAGATGGAGTGAGTGAGCCTCCATTTGTAGTACCTTCTTTGACTTCTTTATAAACGTAAGTTACTTCTGTTGTTCCTTCTGTTACTTTACCATTTTCATCACCTTTAGTTGAAGTTGGTACTAATACGTATAGTTTTCCATCTTTCGTAGTGATTGTAGCTGGTTTGTTGTCACTTGTGTCATATGCTGAGCTTACTGATCCGTCTGTAGTATCTTTAACGTCTTCTGCGATTGTGTTACCCGCTTCGTCTACATAATGAACGACGACGTTTCCTTTTACTTCTTTGTACACATATGTTACTTCTGTTGTTTTACCTGCTTCAACACTTCCGTTTTCGTTACCTTTAGTTGATGCTGGGACTAATTCGTATACTTTTCCTTCTGGAGTTGTAATACGAGTTGGTTTCATATCGTTATCAGTAGTGTTGTACGCAGCTCCTGGTTTACCGTCTTTAGTATCAACAGCATCTGCTTGAAGAGTGTTTCCAGCTTCGTCTACGTAATGAACAAGAACGTTTCCTGCTTTTTCGTATACATAAGTGATTTCTGTAGTTCCTTCTACAACAGCACCGTTTTCTGGCTTAGAACCGTCTTTCAATTCTTTAGCTGTCAAGTAGTAAACTGTACCATCTTTTTCAAGTTTAGCTGGTTTGTTGTCAGTTGTATCATATTTATCACTTAGTGATCCATTTTCTACATCTTTCGTATCTTCAGCTAATGTATTTCCTTCTGTATCAACATAGTGAACGACTACATCACCAGTAACTTCTTTATAAACGTAGGTTACTTCTGTAGTTTCTCCAGCTTTAACTTTACCTGTTTCATCACCTTTAGTTGATTGAGGGATTAATTCGTATACTTTTCCTTCTGGAGTAGTGATACGGTTTGGTTTCATATCGTTATCAGCAGTGTTGTAGTCTGATTTTGGTTTACCGTCTTTTGTATCAACAGCATCCACTTGGATTGTGTTACCTTTTTCATCAGTGTAGTGAACGACTACTTGTCCTGCTTTTTCGTAAACGTAAGTTACTTCAGTCTTACCTTCTACTACGTCTCCGTTTTCTGGTTTAGAATCGTCTTTAACAGCTTTTTCTGTTAAGTAGTAAACAGTTCCGTCTTTTTCGATTTTCTCTGGTTTGTTGTCAGTTGTATCGTATTTAGCGTTTAGAGAGGCACCTTTTGTATCTTCTTTATCGTCAGCGATTACGTTACCTTCTGTATCAACGTAGTGAACGACTACATCACCAGTTACTTCTTTATAAACGTAGGTTACTTCTTTCGTTTCACCCGCTACAACTTTACCAGTTTCATCACCTTTAGTTGCTGTTGGTACTAGTTCGTAGACTTTACCTTCTGCAGTTGTGATACGAGTTGGTTTCATATCGTTATCCGCAGTGTTGTAGTCTGATCCTGGACGTCCGTCTACAGTGTCTTTTGCACCTGAAGCAACATTTGCACCAGCTGCATCAACACCTACTAATGGAGTTCCATCTTCTGTTTGGTAGTTAACGACTACTTGTCCTG
>NZ_KV794182.1:9345-22400 GCF_001808665.1 Streptococcus sp. HMSC070B10
GAGAAGCATCTGTTTCGTCTTTTTCGTCTTCAGCAAGTGTGTTACCTTCAGTATCTTCATACTTAACAACAACATTACCTTTAACTTCTTTATAAACGTAGGTCACTTCTTTAGTTTGACCTGATTCTACCGTACCTGTTTCAGCACCTTTAGTTGATGCTGGTACTAGTTCGTATACTTTTCCTTCTGCAGTTGTGATACGGTTTGGTTTCATTCCGTTATCTGCAGTATTGTATTCAGAACCTGGTTTTCCATTATCAGTGTCTTTTGCACCTGAAGCTACATCTTTACCATCTGCAGTTCCTACTAATGGAGTTCCGTCTTCTGTTTGGTAATTAACGATGACTGATCCAGCTTTTTCATAAACGTAAGTTACATCAGTTTTACCTTCTACTACGTTTCCAGTTTCTGGTTTAGAATCATCTTTAAGACCAGCTTTTGTAATGTAGTAAACAGTTCCGTCTTCTGCAGTGATTTTTTCTGGTTTGTTATCAACAGCAGTATCATATTTTTCGCTTAGAGATGCACCTTTAAGATCATCTTTGTCAGCTGCGATTGTCTTACCTTCTGTGTCGACATAGTGAACTACTACATCACCAGTTACTTCTTTATAAACGTATGTTACTTCTTTCGTTTCTCCAGCTACTACTGTACCTGTTTCGGCACCTTTAGTTGATGCTGGTACTAATTCGTAGACTTTGCCTTCTGCAGTTGTGATACGGTTTGGTTTCATTCCGTTATCAGAAGTATCGTAGTCTGATCCTGGTCTTCCATCTACAGTGTCTTTTGCACCTGAAGCTACGTTAGCACCAGCTGCGTCTACACCTACTATTGGAGTTCCGTCTTCTGTTTGGTAGTTAACGACTACTTGTCCTGCTTTTTCGTAAACATAAGTTACTATAGTTGTTCCTTCTACAACATCACCTGTTGCTGGTTTAGAATCATCTTTAAGCTCTTTAGCTGTTAGGTAGTATTTAACTCCATCTTTAGTGATTTCGTCTTTTTTGTGGTCTGCTGTATCGTATTTAACGTTTAGAGAAGCATCTGTTTCGTCTTTTTCGTCTTCAGCGATTACGTTACCTTCAGTATCTTCATACTTAACGACTACATTACCTTTAACTTCTTTATAAACGTATGTTACTTCTTTAGTTTCTCCAGCAACAACTTTACCAGTTTCGTCACCTTTAGTTGCTGTTGGTACTAATTCGTATACTTTACCTTCTGCAGTTGTAATACGGTTTGGTTTCATTCCGTTGTCTGCAGTGTTGTAGTCAGTTCCTGCTTTAGCGTCTGTAGTGTCTTTAGCACCCGAAGCAATATCTGTACCGTCTGCAGTTCCTACTAATGGAGTTCCGTCTTCTGTTTGGTAGTTAACGATTACTGATCCAGCTTTTTCATAAACGTAAGTTACTGTTGTTGTTCCTTCAACAACATCACCAGTTGCTGGTTTAGAACCATCTTTCAGTTCTTTAGCTGTTAAGTAGTATTTAACACCATCTTTCTCGATAGATTCTTTTTTGTGGTCAGCTGTATCGTATTTAACATTTAGAGAAGCATCTGTTTCATCTTTTTCGTCAGCAGCAAGTGTGTTACCTTCAGTATCTTCGTACTTAACAACTACATTACCTTTAACTTCTTTGTAAACGTAGGTTACTTCTTTAGTTGTTCCTGATTCAATCTCACCTGTTTCTTCACCTTCAGTTAAGTCTGGAACTAATTCGTATACTTTGCCTTCTGCAGTTTTAATACGAGTTGGTTTCATTCCGTTATCGGCAGTGTTATAAGCTGTACCTGGTTTACCATTATCAATGTCTTTTGCACCTGATTCTACAGTTTTACCAGCTCCATCTTCGTCTACTACTGTTCCTGCAAGTGGAGTTCCATCTTCAGTTTTGTAGTTAACGATTACTGATCCAGCTTTTTCATAGATGTAAGTTACTTTTGTAACACCTTCTACTACTGTTCCTGTTTCAGCTGGTGATGTAGTTTCTGTACCATTTACAGATGTCATTGTGTTTGCTTCGTTTAGGTAGTAAACATTTCCTTGTGCATCTGTAAGTTTTTGAGGTTTTTCAGTTTCATTTTCTTTAGTGTTGTAAGGTACGTTTTTAGAAGCTGTAGTACTACTTACAATTACATCATTCCCATCAGCATCAACATAGTATTTCTCAGTTACTACTTCAGCTACTGTTTCAGGAGTATCAGTGTAAGGAGATTTTAATTCTGTTCCGTCTTCTGTTTGGTAGTTAACGACTACAGAACCTTTTTTCTCGATTTCACGAGTTTTTTCTTCTGCATAAGTGTAAGTGATTGTTGTAGTACCACTTGCTAAACGGTAGGCACGAAGAGGAGTGATTTCGTCACGGTAAGAATACTCTTCAACTTCCGGCGAAGGATCAGAAAATTTAAGAAGAAAATCACTACTATCTTCTAAAGTACTTGTTTCTTGATCAGTAACGCTTGCTATATCAGCTGTTATATCACTTGTAGGTCTTCCTTTATCATCAACTTGATCTCCCTTATCAGCACTAATCTCCAGAGGACCACCAGTTTTTGCCGCCATTCCTAAAGTAATATATCGTTTGAAATTAAGGAGGTTATCTTCAAATCCTTTTTCTTGAAGATATGCAAGATAGTTTTTTACAAGAGTTTTGTTTGCTTCTCCTGTTAAAGTATCTGGAGCCGCTTTAAAGTTTTGTACCATTGCATATGTTCTATTTAAAGTAGCCCCAGTTCCATCTTTATCATCTGCTACATTATCACTAGATGACAATTGTATCTGTGCTGTTAAAGAGAAACTCTCAGTTTTAGCTGTTACATAGGTATTTTTCTCAAGGACGAAAACATAATCACCTTCTTTGATTCCACCATCAGCTGTTACGTTAGCTGAAGTGAAGTTTTTTGCTGTTGCTTCTCCAGCTTTGAAAGCTTCTATCATCTTAGCATCAGAAGTGATCGCACCTGAATCAGCTTGTACATATTTACCATATGTTCCTTTTCCTGTTTGTTCAACAATCCAAGCTTTTCCACCAGGTTTTACAGTATCATAAGTGATTTTACCTTCTGCGTTACTTAACCCTTCTGGAGTCAATTTCGCAGTTACATCACCTAGAGTTGTGTCAGAGTACACTCCTCCACCGTTTCCAGTAGTTTCAACCTTAGGTTCTCCGATTAGGTGGTAAGTCTTCCCATCTTTTTCGATTGTTTCTTTCTTACCATTTTCTTTAGCGTCGTTTAGGTCGCTAGCTTCTGCATCACCACCTGTAGTTCCTTTGAAAACTTCTCCTGATTTACCGTATACATCGTATGGTGTTTCGATAGTTTTATCAGCACCAGAGTTTTGGTTTTTGTTTTCTTCTAATACAGTATTACCCTCAGCAGTTACATATTTGTAGTCTACTTTTCCAGTTTTAGTAATTGTATTTGTTCCCTCTGCAGTTGGATCAGTTGAAAATTGCCTACCTGCATCTGGGTTCTCAATATTAGCTGTATCTACAATTACTGACCCCTTATCATTTGAGATTGTTGATGTTCCATTACCATTATCTTTTACAGCTGCTTCTACAGTCTGGGTTTGTCCTGCCATTGCAAGGGCTGTACCAACAATCAAAGCTACTGTTCCGATTTTGACTGAGTCTGAACGGCCGTCTTTAAACTTACGAATGGAAAATTTTTCTTTTTTATTTATAAACATTCTTAGTATCCTTTACTTTTATTTTTTGCATGATTCTTGATTTCATAATGTTGTTATAGTAATAAATGATTAATAAAACCAAAAACCTCACTCTTCCATTTTAACACTTTAAAACCTCCTATACAAGGAATTTGAGTGCTTTTTAATCATTCAAACTATAGTTTTTCGCTATATTTATATATAAAAAATCCATACAGATGTATGGATTTACATATTTTAAAATATACATTTATGCTACCAGCCAAGTGAAACCCTTTCAAACTGACAACCCAAGCGTCGCAATTCTTTTTGACGGTCCTCATAGTAGGGGAGGGAAATGCCTGTGATGGTCACATGGGGCAGGTCTTTAAGGTGCAGGCTGACGGATGAGGTAAAATGATAGACATGAACGAACTCGTATTCTTGAAAGAGTTGGGCTAGGACATCTTCAAAGATCAGCTCCGTCTCCAAGTAGGTCACATCAGGGATAGTGAAAGTTTCCTTGGGGTGGGGCAGATAGAAGTCAATGGCCAAGGCCTTGGCATAAGTGCTGATAAAGCGGATGGAGATCTGATCGTCCTCTTCAGAGAACTTTTGCCCCAGCAGAACCTTGACTGTCTTGCCATTTGAGACGGGTGCTTGTGACAGGTCAAAAAAATGCTCCAGATAAACTAGCTTTTCTCTAACCACGACATGGTAGTCACTGCGATAGAGGGTATAGTGCTTTTCCGTTCGCTCAATCAAGTCATCTCTGGTCAATCCCAAAGAGCCCACCTGATTGGGTTGAAGAGGGAGGGCATACATTCCCAAAGGGTAAATATCCGCATAGCCATCATCAAAACTCATGAGGTGTTGGTAGGTCGAACTAGCAACCAAGTCCAAAATCAAGCTATTGTCAAAGCTAGCATAAAAGATGGTGTCATAGTCGCCGGCAAGTTCCTGACAAATCTGAGCCAAGGCCTCTGCTGTCTGAGGATAGTGAACATGGTCAAAATCCTTAGCATAATGCTCCTGACGGGCATTTTTGACAGGACTGACATAAAGGCTGACAAATTCCTGATTAGGATAGAGCCCCTTGATATGCTGGGCTATTTTAACCTGCAAGGGCGTTGTAGCAATGATGAGGTGTTTCATCTCTTTGATTCTCCTAGGTGGTGATGGTGCAGCAAGGTCTCAACGACTTCAAAGTCCAAGGCATCGTCGATATCATAAGAATAGAGTTTGGGCATTTCATATGCTACTGTCTTATCCGTGTAAAAGGTCTCATCTCGTAGGTAAAGGTCCTTGCGAGAAATCCAGATACTACCATTGGGATAGTAATAGATAGGCTCTTTTTGCCGAGCATAGTGCTTGGAAACCTGAGGCGGACTGATAAAAGCTGACTCCCCTAGCTGCAAGAAAAGACTGCGACTCTTGTCCGCCTTAACACAGGAAATCAGATGGTCAGCGCCAGACTGACAGTAGAGTTGATAGGACTCGATGAGATGCTCTACTTCTCTCAGGGGCGAAGTCACCTGTAGATTCACAAAGACCTGCTCTTCCTCAAAGGGCTGTAAAAAGTCGCGTAAGGTTTCTAAGCTAGAGGTTGTTGATAGGGCCAATTCTTTTGGTCTGTGGATACAACGAATCTCTGGATAGGCTTGGCGACAGAGTTCGAGATAGGCTAGTGAGTCTGAGGAGACCCAGATGTCACTAAATAGCTTGGAGGCTAGGGCGACTTCGATGGTATAGAAAACCAAAGGTTTGCCTGCTAGCGGTTTGATATTTTTATCCACTAAGCCGCGTGACCCCGAACGGATTAAAATGACAGCTATGGGTTTAGATGTTGCTTTCATATAGTCTTCCTAGAAATGAGATAAAAAGAGCAGATAAAGTAGTAATGATGCTATTTAACCAAGGATTGGGGTTGGCAAAAAGGCCACTGTAATGATAGAGAACCAAGGCTCCTAGACTAAAGACCAGATAGATTTTGGCTAACTGTAAGTTCGGTCTTTTGAGGAGTAAAACCAAGAGGTACAATCCACCTATCACACCTAAAGTCAGACCCATAAAACCGTTAATCCATTCGTAGATAGAGTAGATTTCTGCATTCATGAGCAAGAGACAGAGGAGCCAGGACAGGCCTGCTATGACAAAGGATAGGAGGCTTGGCGACCAGCGCAGCTTTGACCAAGCAAAATCCAACTTCAAGCAGGTCACGATTGCATTCATACTGGACGAAACCGTGGATTGACCCGCTGCCAAGAGAGCCAGCATGATGAAACTGCCAAACCAAGGTGCCAGACCTTCCCGAGCGTAAGCAATGAGAACAGGATTGGTCGATGTGGTAGCGAAATTTTCCTGACGAATCAAGCAGCCAATCAGATAGAGTAGACTAGCAATCCCAAAGGACAAGAGTCCCTGTAGCCATAAGATTTTTCCAATCTTCTGACGCCCTATTTTGCTATTAAAACGTTGGACGATATCCTGCGAAGAAACGTAGGAAAACAAGCTACTAAAACCTGCTCCTGCAACTAAGATAAAGACCATCTTCCCATCCAGAGTCTCTGCAAAGTGAGATAGCTGTTGACTGCTATTCACGACTAAACCAGATTGGGCAATTCTTGGTAGAAAGAGGGCCAATATAGCCAGTAGGACCAAGCCTTGAAAGAAGTCCGTCCACAGCACAACCCAGAGACCACCCCTTGCCAGATAATAGACCGTCAAAAGAAGGAGTAAACCTGACAAGACCAGCTGATTGATAGGAATAAAGGGTGCTAAGGCCTGAGACAACAAGTAGGTCACCACTGCTATTCGCCCCAACTGGTAGAGGATGAAAAGTCCTGAAGCCAGTGAACGAATGCCAGCCGATTGAAACTTATCCTCTAAAAGATGATAGGCTGTCTCATAGTTTCCCTTTTGATAGAGGGGCAGAAAATAGCGATGAGCTAGTGGAATGGCTAGAAAGATGCCACACTGGGCAAACCAGAGATAGGACCTACCTGTATAGGCATTCCCCACCAGAGTCAGAAAGGAAATGGGGCTGAGCAAGGTCGCAAAGACTGAGAAGGCCAAAACTGTCACTGGAACAGCTTTCTTAACCTGATAATAGTCCTCTTCGCTCCCTTTTTTTCGATAGGCAATCCAGGAAATCAAGCAGAAATAGAGCACTAGGGTGACTAGAATTCCCAACATCCTAGAAATTCCTATCTAATAGTTCTCTGTATCTGTGAGCTACTTTTTCCAGAGAATAGCGAGAGGCTAAGGCTAGATTTTTTTCATTCGATAGATAAAAATCAGGCTGCTCCATCTCTTCTATCTTTTGAATCAACTCTGATTTGGTTTTAAACAAGTTGATGGCATTGGACTGGTCAGCATAGAAACGATGGGCAATCTCCACATCAGATAACAAGGCTAACAAACCTTGACTCAAGGCTTCAATACAGGCATTAGCAAATAACTCTGTATAACTTGCAGACAAATAGCATTGGTGGAGATGATAAGGTACTTCGTCAACGATACCTTTAAAGTGAATGGTTGGTGGCAGATCGTAGCGATTACGAAGTTCCTCCAGACGCTCCTCTGTACCACCATAAAAGGTAATCTGGGCCTTGGAGCCACGTTTGTAGAGTTCGATAAAAGCTTCAATGACAAGTTCAACGTTCTTACCTTCTCCCATATGACCCACCAAGCAATAGTCCAAAACAGGTCCGATTTTTCTTAGCTGACCTACTTTTTCTGTAAACATTGGTGGTAAAAACTTAGTGTCATACCCTTGTTTCGCCAAAGTATCAGTCAAAACTTCACTGGCAACTAGGTATTTGTTTGTCTTGCGCAGATTGGCGAGGCGTAAATCTCGCATGACATTTTCATGGACGACTTCATAATAATTTTTATCCGTGTTTTCCATGTAACGCCAAAGGCTGGGTTTGGGTACGATTTGTTGGTCACGGATAAAGAGGTCGGTTTGCTGGGCCCATTTGGCTAAGAACTTGACCAGTAAGTCCTCTTCAGAACGGATTTCTCCTCCTATGCGGTAGATGTATTCTGGGTAAAAGATAGTGACAGGAGAGGGTTCTTTGAAGGGATCGATAAAGCGTCCTTCCAGAGCCAATTCTCCATTTTCGTGATACCAACGCAGTTCCTTTTCCTTGAAATCTTCAAACAAGAAGGGACCCTTGGTATAGTAATATCTCCCCGAGCCATCTCCCAGGGTAACAGAGACCACAAAACCATCCTCATTGAGCTCCACCTGATCTCCATCTGCTAGCGTTAAACTTTCTGGCTTCACTGATAAGTCTGCATGGCCTATATCTGAAAAACTATGCGGAACACATATCAGTTCTTTTTCTAAAAATCCTAACTTGATTAAATCTTTCTTCCAGTCAGGACGAAGCTGAGGACTCGATACAAGGTGAACATATTCCAAACCCAGATGGCGTGCTATACGGGCTCGATAGACTTGGGTACTCTCAAAACCATAGCGATGGATTTCCTTGGCTGGATGAATGGTGACAATTCTCGACATGATGTAGACTCTTTCTCTCTTATTTTCTACTTACAAAGGAAAAACCACCCTCACAAAGAAGCGAGGGTGGTTTTTCCGTTACAATGCTTGGGGATTTCCTAGCAAGTTCCCCCTCAAAAGGACTTTATGCTATTCTATCACAAAGACTGACCATCTGCAAGGTGGACTGGTTTAGACAGGATAGCTTGGGGGAGTTTTCTTATTGTTTATAAATCGATTCTCTGAAATCATCTGTGCTACGTAGGTAGGCATTGTAGATTTTTTGTTTTAATAAGTGGACCCAACTTGCAGGAGCGTGGCTTGTCGTACGGTCAATGTTAGCCACATCTTTTGCCACTGCTTGATCGATGAGTTCTTGCATTTGAGCAGCTGAACGAATTGTAATCTCCTTGCTGCTGTTTGGTACACCAAGTTCATACTGAATAGTGATTGGTTTCAACTGGTCTTGCTTGCGAATACGTTTATTAAACATATCCTTCTTGAAATCAGCCCATGAACCATATTGGTTGGCAAAGACATTTTTCAAGACGAGACTATCAGTGATGAGGCCCACATCTTTCCTAAGCCAATCTGAATAGGTAATGTCCCCGTTTCGTTTAGCTTCTTCTGCATATTGGTTGGATACATATGGTAAGAACCCATCTTGATAACCTTTTTCTGCCAACAATTCGTAGGCTGTCTTTCTAAACATGATGTCACCAGGCGCACCCTTTGAATTACTGAGGGCAGCATAAATCGGTGAGAACATGCTGATCAGATGATAGCCATTACGAGTATAGTCGCTCTTATCACGGTAAGCCCGACGGTTGATGATATCATTGTCAATCAAGGCATCCAGACTGGTTAGTTTACTTACTTCAGCATCTGTCAATGGACGAACAGAGTTTCCAGCATGAGTTTGTTTATGGTACTTGTCCTCAATGTAGAAATTCTCTATTTTTCTAAACCATTTTTTCTTGACATCATTAGACTTAGTTAAAATGGCATTGGCTTCCATAGCATCCAAGGTATACAAGACATCGTACATACCGTGAACATACTCTTGCAAGGCTGCGGCTGATGTGAAGCGGCTTGTCGGGTCATAAGTATGCAAGCGAGTTGATGAATCCTTATCCCCTTTATAGAGAGTATTCAAGACAATAGCATCCTTATCTAGACTGTCAGCAGATTGCAACAGGCCTAAGGCATACAACTCTGCTCCCAATCCTTCACGACGACCTTTTCCTTCAAAGTAAATATGTCCGTCAGAATTATGAACCATTTCATGAGTATAGACTGATGTTCCGTATTTATCCAACAAGCGGTCGCTGACATAGTGGACCTCAGAACCGTTGGCATAAGCTCCAGCTCCCTTACTTTCCCCATACCACTTACCAGTTGGTCCAAAGAAGTTGTAGATAGAATCAATGGCCTTATCAGACAGGGTAGCCCAGTAATAATTACTATTGCTATCTTTCATACCAAAGCCATCTGAAACCATGACTGAACGGAAGAGTTTTTCTTTGTATTCTGGTGAAAGGAAGTGGTACCAGATATCGTAGTGGTCTCGTTGCCATTCAGCCGACTGGTCAACCTTAGCACGGACATACTGACGCAATTCTTCTCCTGATAAGACTGTATTATTAACACGGTCACGGTAGCGTTCATAGCCACCAAAGGCCAAGGTAGAAAGATTTGAAATCACATAAACATCTTCTTCTGGCAATGTTAATAAAGGTAGGAGCATGTTTTTTAATTTCCAACTTGGTGCCGTAATACGATCATAGACTCCCAGTGTATAGTTACTATCTGGTGTAGCTGACTCTTGTTTGGCACGCACTTCTGGAATCGCTGACTTACTCTCTACTATATAGGCCTTGGTATTCGTCTTCAACCATTCATTATTGGTTTTAGTTGGTAGGAAGAGTTTTCTGTAAGACTCTAGTAAATCCGTCACTGTCTTGCGACCTTTTGCAGGGGCCAGGGTTGTTTCATAGGCACTTATATTATTTGATGCCTTGAGATTTTCCATACCGCTCTGACCTAGGGCAATGATGGTATCCAAGGTTGAAGCTGTGCTATTGCCATCAAAGTCAAACTTATAGGTATTGAGATCCTTGGTATTGATGTGATCATAGTTGATATTGTACCAGCGATTGAGGTAAGTCAAACCAAGCAAGAAAGCTTCCTTGTTGTTTTTGATTTTTTCGCTGATGTAGGTTGCTACACTATCTCCCATCGTATTGATAGACTTGTCCATGGCTAGCACTTTACGGAGATGTTCGCCGATATTAGCCTTAACTTTTTCGAATTCTTTGTCCAAGTATAGCGGATCAAGCGACGCATCTGCCTCAATGCCCAGAACTCTTCTCATGGCTGCTGAGTCATATTCGACCCCTTGCAAATCTGCTAGGACCTGATCGGTCACTTTCGTATAGTCAGATAAAAAGGCTTCTGGTGTAAAGATAAAGTTTTTACTTGCTACGCTGTACTCTGCAATTTGTGTATTTTTGAAATCTTCTTTGTAGGTGACATCTAGATAACTGATTGTATTATCAGCAAAATGCAACATCAGTTTATTGATCGTTGCTTTATTGGCCTGAATATCTGTGATGATGTCATTGTCCTTCATTGGTACAACATCCAGCAATTCTGTAGTATAAAGCTTATCCGTAGGATCAACTTGATTTCCATAGTGAACCACTAGCTCTTTATTATAGAAAGGCATCAATTTCTCAATATTGTGATAAGCAACTTTTCGACTAGCTTGACCTTGGCTTAACTGAGTATAGTCCACACTGTGCTGATTGGCCTTGAGTGTTTGACCTGTATCGTTTAGTGTCACTGTCATCCCATAAGAGTGGACCTTTTCTCTGGCCTGGTCTTGGGTAATTGGGGTCGCATAGAGATCGGCCTTCTTGTTCTCAACAACAGTGCTAGCATCTTTGATGTCCGCTCCCCTGTACTGGTCTCCTGTGATAGCATAACCATCTCCAGCGTTGACCATGCTAACGACATGATGGATACGGCCATTTTGCCATGTAGAACCTGCTATACCTCCGACTCGAGGATAGGTTGTCGTATTGAGGATGGTTCCACTTGCTAGTGCATGAGAGACCAAAGCACCACTTTGAACTTTCCCTACAATACCTCCAGCAAATTGGTCATTGTTGCGGGCATTGCTAGAAATACTTGTATCAACAGCTACCTTATCAATCTTAGCCTTAGTACCAGATAAGAGCCCTGCTATACCTCCCACATAGTAAGGAGAAGCATCCGTATGCTTGGCCTGAATGCTACCTGTAAAGGAACTATTAGTAATTTCTGTATCCTGAGCCTTCGCTACCAAACCTGCAACTGACTTGCTACCTGTCAATTGACCTTCTACAGCTACATTACTAATCTGACTATTAGTAGCTACTTTTGCTAGGCTGGCTGTGTCATCTTGACTCTTAATCGCTACTGCTTTAAGGTCAATATCTTTCACAGTAGCCTTGGTCAAGTTATCAAACAAGGCTGTCTTAAGGTCATAAATCGCAAACGGCTTACCGTCACTCGCACCGATAAGATTACCAGTGAAAGTGCCTGTCACATAGCTGGTTTGTCCCTTTGCTAAGGCCACTTCATCAGCTGTCATATCAGCTCCAAGTTTAAAGGTTCCAGCGAGATTACCCTGCATGGCAACAATCAGTTTCTTGAAGGAAGTATAGACACCGTCCTTGGCAAGCTTTTGCTTATCAACTGTGAAGCTATAGTTATCCTTGTATGCTGAATCTTTCTCTTGAACCAGTTCATTGAAGGCAACGGTTACCTTGTATTTCCCATCCTCTGTTTCCTTAATAGAGCTAACTGGTAGCAACATTTCTTTCATCTTATCTGATTTGACTTTGACAAAATAAGGTGACAAATCGCTTGGTACTTCTGATAAGTTCAGATAACGACGGTAGTGACCATCTTCCTTACCATAGAGCCCCACTTCATCCACATCTTTGATTTCAATTTTCTTATAGTCCAATTGAAAATCTTTCGTTGATACTTCTGTATTTTCCTGATCAGATTGGCCTAGATTATAGGTCAGGTAAGTCTTAATTGTATAAGGAGTATAGTAGTCCAAACCATCAATCGTTTGCTGAACGGATAAATCTTTCAAATCCACTTCTTTAATTAGTGTTCCATTTTGAAAAATTTGAGCCTTGGCCTTAACAAAGGCAGACGTTTGGTCATCTAAGTGATAGGTGACTGCTACAGCTTTTTTGCTCTCATCTTTAACCAGATTAGTAATTTCAACTATTGGTTTGGTTTTAACAAGACTACCAACCTTGACAATCTCTTTGGTTGGTGCTACTTCTGTACGTGAGATTTCCTTGCTAGCTTCCACCTTACCATCTACGAGATAATCTTCATACTCGATGGTCCGTAAACCGTCTTTTCCTTCCTGAGCAATTTCTCGATGATTTTTTAAGATAGTCGCATCTTCAATTTCTTCAGTTTCATGAGGAATGGTTTCTGTTACTGTACGATGATTGCTTGTCAAAGGCAGTTCAGGAAGAGTCTCTACTACAGCAGCCTCACCCTCGTGACCCTGCTCTTGTGTGCCTTGGGTGCTAATTGGGGCTGTGTAAGATGGCTGAACGGGTTGAACTAAGGCTTCACCTTCATGGCCGGGCTCTTGCGTGCCCTTACTGCTAACAACTTCTGTAGACTCTGGCACTGTTGGCTCAACTGGAGCTCCCTCCTGAGGACCTGTGTAAACTGGTAGTTCTGATTGAACCAGAGCCTCACCTTCATGACCCGACTCTTGGGTACCTTGGGTACTAATTGGGGCTGTGTACGCTGGTTGCGATGGTTGAACTAGGGCTTCTCCCTCATGACCTGACTCTTGGGTCCCTTGAGTAC
>NZ_KV794182.1:22500-22758 GCF_001808665.1 Streptococcus sp. HMSC070B10
CTGTATAAGTCGGTTGAACGGGTTGAACTAGGGCATCGCCCTCATGACCCGACTCTTGTGTACCTTGAGTACTGATTGGTTCTGTGTAGGCCGGTTGCGTTGGTTGAACTAGAGCCTCGCCTTCATGACCTGACTCTTGTGTACCTTGAGTACTGATTGGGGCTGTGTAGGCCGGTTGCGTTGGTTGAACTAGGGCTGCACCCTCATGACCTGACTCTTGTGTGCCTTGGGTACTAACGGGTTCTGTATAAGTCGGTT
>NZ_KV794182.1:22858-55816 GCF_001808665.1 Streptococcus sp. HMSC070B10
GGGTCCCTTGAGTACTGATTGGTGCTGTGTAGGCTGGTTGCACTGGTTGAACTAGAGCCTCGCCCTCATGACCTGACTCTTGGGTCCCTTGAGTACTGATTGGTGCTGTGTAGGCCGGTTGCACTGGTTGAACTAGAGCCTCGCCTTTATGGCCTGACTCTTGTGTACCTTGGGTGCTAACGGGTTCTGTATAAGTCGGTTGAACGGGTTGAACTAGGGCTGCACCCTCATGACCCGGCTCTTGGCCCCCCTTTGCTTGCACTACAGTTTCTTTGTTTTTTTGTAGTTGAGGCTCTATAGGAGAAGGTGTTCCTCCTTGTTGTTCCTCTATCGTTGAGCTATCTACATTTTCTAAGTTAGACTTGCTGTCATGCGCCTTCTGTTTATCTGATTGCTTAACAACGTCTACTTTATTTTTCACATATCCTATGTATGTATAACCAGGAATATCAACCGGAGCTGGCAAAGCATCTCCTGCCTGAACAGATAGTTGAGTGTTGTAGGCAGCTAGTGTTTCGCTAGTCAAGGCAAGGACAGTTGGAGACAGCAACTGACTGCCTAGAGCGCTTACTAACAAGAATCGACTAATCTTGCTCTTGCCATCACGTCCCTTAAGAACTACTACAATCAATAAACTAAGGCCTGCCACCAAGGCAACAGTCCCTAATGAAGAGCTGGTCCCCGTATTGGGCAATACTTGATTGGCTCGATAAACCAGATAGTAAGTCGCATCAGATTCTTCCGCTACTTGTGGTAGGGATGTAACTAAGAGAGTCTTCTCTTCATCAGTCAAATCCGACTCTAAAACATAAGTATAATTAACGGCATGAGATTCTTGGGCAGATACAGTCTGTAGGCCAGTTCCCATCAAAAAGAAACACGCAACTGCTACAGATACAAGGCCAACTGCCAATTTTCTCAATGAGAAATTCTGTCTTTTTTCTCCACTAGTTTTGAAATTCATATTCCCCTCTTTTTACATTTTTAAATTAGTATATTAATTTATAGTGAAATATACAACTCTTCCCATTATACATCAACTTTTTAAAAGATTCTAGGGATAGATATGCAAATAAGGGAATAATAAAAGGCATTCCTAAAATTAGATACCTAACTTCTGGAATACCTATCATATTTCTAAATTTTTATTTCACAACAAGCTCATAGCGTGTCTTGCTTGTAAAGGTTTGACCTGCTTTGAGAATAACTTGGTCTTTGAGGTCGCTGTGAATGGCATCTGGTAAAGCCTGCGCTTCAAGGGCAATCCCATTGTGCTGTACCATTGGCTGACCTCCTATGATGACACTTTCATCCACAAAGTTTGCTGTGTAGACTACAAAGCAAGGAGCTTCTGTCTTGAAAAGCAGGAAGCGACCTGAATTTTGGTCATAAAGGAAACCAGCATTGTCATGACCTGCAGGAAGGGCAAATGGGTGATCCAAACCAGATACTAGCTGGATTTGTTCGTCTTCTTCTGCAAAGATATCCTTCAACAAGACACCATTATAAATGTGTTTCACTACATCACGATTGGCATCTGGAGTTTTGGCAGGAACACCATCGGGAGCGATTGGATAAATGCCCTCTGTGTTTAGTTGGAAGACATGACGGTCAATCGTCTTTGTGAAATCACCAGACAAGTTGAAGTAGCTGTGATTGGTTGGATTAACCAGCGTATCCTGATCTGTCGTTACCTTGTAGCTGATTTCATAGGCACCAGTTTCTTCCAAGTGATAACTGATCCAAATCTTGAGATTTCCAGGAAATCCTCCTGTCCCATCTGTACGCTCTATGTAGAGGGTCAAACCATGGTCGCTCACTTCAACTAGTTCAAACAAGCTAGAATCCCAACCAGTTGAACCACTATGGTTACAGTTGCTAGCATTGTTGACTTCAAGGTCATAGTTCTTGCCATTAAGCTCAAAGGTCGCACCTGCAATACGTCCTGCCACAGGACCTACGCTAGCTCCATGCTTGGGACTATTGCCTACATAGCTATCAAAATCATCAAAACCCAAGATAACATTGGCAAAATTTCCAGCCTTGTCAGGTGTGACATAGCGTAAGATGGTCGCACCATAAGTCATAACCTCAAGCTGGTAGCCACCGTCTGTCTCAAAGCGATAGGCCAAGACATCCTTGCCCTCAACATTTCCAAATACACGCTCTGTGTATGCTTTCATTCTGTTCTCCTTTTACTATTTCTCTCAATCAAACAAACCATAGAAAGCGAATTGACAATCTATGGTTTACTTGTATGATTTACAAACCCCTTTATCAAGAATCTATAAACGCAGTATTACTTTTGATATTCGTGGATGATAACACCTTGTACCACACGGTTTACTGTACCTGTAGGAGACGGTGTATCTGGTTTATTTTCTACCTTGAGTGAAGTCAATAGGGCAAAGAGTTGGGCATAAACAATGTAAGGGAAGACACGGTAAATATCATTCAAGACACCGCCACAACCAAGGGCCACTTCTTTGACATTTTCAAGTCCAAAGGCTTGATCACTCAAAAGCACAACACGACGAGCAATCTGGTCACCAGCAACTTCACGAACCAAGTCCAAGTCGTACTTACGAGTGTAGTCTGTCGTTGTACCAAAGACCAAGACAACTGTATCTTCGTTGATCAGTGATTTTGGACCGTGACGGAAGCCGACTGGGCTTTCATACATAGTCGCCACCTGGCCAGCTGTCAATTCCAAAATCTTGAGCTGAGCTTCATGAGCAAGACCAAAGAAAGGACCAGCGCCTAGATAGATGACACGGTTAAAGTCTAGGTCAACAAGTTCTTTGACATCTTCTGCATTGTCTAGAATTTTACGGGCAAGGCTAGACACAACTTCAAAACGTTCAGACTTAAGAGCAAATTCTGTAGGATCAAAGACCAAGAGAGCTGTTAACATCATAGAGGTAAAGCTAGAAGTCATGGCAAAGCCAGCATCATTAGAAGCAGCTGGTTGCAAGAGCAAGAGATTGCGTTCATCTCCATGAGCTTGAAGAGCCAATTTACCATCTGCTGCACAAGTAATCGTCACTTGATAAAGCTCATCCACCAAGGCTTTGGCCAAATCAACAGTCGCCACACTTTCAGGCGAGTTCCCACTACGAGCAAAAGATACAAGGACAGTTGCCACATCTTTTTTCAAATAGGTTTCTGGATTGGCAACGATATCAGTTGTCGCAATAGCATTGAAATTCCATTTGCGTTCGTCATAGGCTTCCTTAAAGTATGGTACCAAGGTATCTCCCACATAAGCAGAAGTCCCAGCACCTGTCAAGATAACCTTGATATAGTCATGTTTATCAGCAATCCCTTGTAGGAAGGCTGCAATTTCTTCACGTTTTGCTTGATAAGATTCAAAAGCTTCTTTCCATACATCAGGCTGTTGGTAGATTTCACGTGTAGTGATTTCTGCACCCAATTCGAGCAAGTCTTCTTTTGTATAATGTAGCATTGATTTCCTCTTTTTCTATTAAATATGGGAATGGGAGTAAGCCCCATTCCCATGTATATTCTATATAAAATGCTCTAACGATTTTCACGATATCACATCTTATTGAATCGAGTTCCAACTAAAATCTTTGGGAAAAAGACCGATTATCGTCGGAGCATCGCTCCATCCTCTTATCGCCTATTTTCCCTGTGATTTTCACGTTGTCACATCTTATTCATCTTCGTCATCATCGAAGCCCGCTAACAGGTCATTGACTTTCACAATACTTTCTGCAGCACGGCTCTTATAGTCTGCATCTGCGCCTGTAAGGCTCGCATTGATAAATTCAATCACCATTGGAAGATTCATCCCTGCGTAAAGTTCGATGTCACGACCTTCCATGATCAAACGGCTGACCACGTTACATGGTGTTCCACCGAGAAGATCCGCAAAGACTAGGAAATCATCCAAACCTTCAATAGCTGCTTCAAATTTTGCAGTAAATTCTTCTGGGCCATCTTCTGGAAGAAGAGCTACAGCATGAATATTTTCTTGTGGACCCATAATCATTTCTGTGCTACCTTTAAGTTCTTCACAGAAGCGACCATGACTCACCAAAATTAATGATTTAACCATAAATTATGCGCCCATTCCAAGTAAGAATTTACCGATGAATGAAAGACCTAATGCAAGAGCAATGATGATACCAATTGCTTTTGTAGAGTTCATACCTTTCTTACCAAGCAACCAGAAGATAAAGGCAGTAAAGATTGCTGGAAGCAAGCGTGGGAAGATTGAGTTCAAGATGTCTTGGAAGTCAATCATCTTTTCACCGATTGGCAATTTATAAGAAACTTCAAAGTTGATCATTGTTGCTACAAGAGCACCCATCATGAAGACACCAAGTACAGATGCAGCGTCAATCAAAGCTGTCAAAGTACTTTGCATGTTGTTGATAAGGTTAACCCCTTCTTTGTAGGCAAATTCTAACTGTTTCCAACGGAAGATATCATAAACAAATGCAACTGCAATCCAAAGGAAGATTCCCCATGGTTGGCCAGCGATAGCCATAGTTGCTGCGATAGATCCCATGATAGCAGGTACAAGTGAACCAAAGATCGTATCTCCAAGAGGAGCGAATGGTCCCATCAAACCTGTCTTGATACCGTTAACGGCATCTTTTGAACCTACACCATCTTTTTCTTCCATGGCAAGGTCAAAACCAGCGATAATTGTGTGGAAGAATGGTGAAGTATTGAAGAATTGAGTATGAACTTTCATCATTTCTTTCAATTCAGGAGTTCCATCCCCATACATTTTACGCAATTGAGGCAAGATCATGTAAAGGTAACCAGAAGCTTGCATACGTTCGTAGTTCCAACCTAATTGGAAAGTAAACAAGCTACGTTTGTTGATTTGATTAAAATCTTCTTTTGTAAGTTTGTAATTAGAATTCGTCATCTTCGATTTCCCCACTTTCTGATGGTGTAGAAGGTGCTGCTACAGCTACTTTTTGGCTATTTTTGAAGTGAAGCACTGCAAGGAAGATACCCACGATAGAGATACCAATCATAGACAAACCTTTAAAGTTGTTGACAAAAGCAATTTTTTCAGCCACATCTTTAGGTAGAGTACCTACGATACCAGCAACAGCGCCACCAAGACTTGTTACGTTTGAGTAAAGTACAGTCAACATAGCTGTCAAACCAAATCCCATAGCAAGGTAGTGAAGGTTACGTTTAACTGGAAGGTAACGAAGCAAGATCGCAAATCCAAGACCTGGAAGCATACGTCCTGCAAGTGTCAAGCCATCTGCAACCCATTGGTATTGTTTAACCAAGTCTACTACTCCTTGAACAAAGGCACCACCAAAGGCAAGAGCAAAGAAGACTGGAAGGGCACGAGATAAAGCCCAAGGAATCGCACCAAGCAAGTAGTTGCGTTCAATACCTTTATAGTCAAAGCGTTCGATCGCAGCATCCACACGGTGAGCGAAGAAAGTAGTTGTCATACGTCCAAGAACGTCGAAGTATGTCAAAAGTGCTGCTACTGGCACAGCGATTGTTGTAATCGCAAGTGCGGTATCGATACCTTGTGAAACAGAGAAAGCTGTCGCAAGAACCGCACCAGAAGTTGCGTCGATACGAGAAGCACCACCGAAGGTACCAACCCCAAGAACGAACAATTGCAAGTTACCACCGATAAGTAGACCAGTAGTCACATCTCCCATAATCAAACCGGTAATGAAACCAGCAAATACAGGGGAACCTGCAGATGAAACGATTGTCAACTCATCACAGATTTGATAAGCTGAGTACAAAGTGAGAAGTAAAATTTGCCACCATTGTATCATAACAATGACCTCCTAAAAATTTTTTCCTATTTTAATAAGCTCAAAAAGTCTGAAATTGGATCATTTGGAACCATTTGAGCAGTAAGTTTGACACCTTTTTCTGCCAGTTTGTGGAAGTCTTCCACATCCTTGTCCACTACGTTGATAGAACGTGTGATGGCGCGAGTTTCTGGTGTTTGAGACATATTCCCAACATTAAGGGTTTCAAGTGGTACACCTGCTTCTACCAAACCAAGGAAACGGTCTGGTTTACGAGCAACGATAAAGAGACGTTGGCTATCGTATTTACCAGCAAGAATATTGGCTGCCGCTTTTTCAATTGGCAAAATACTCAATTTCACACCTGGTGGTGTCGCAAGTTTCAAACCACTCTTTTCAACGTCGTTGTTGACAACTTCGTCATCTACAACCATAATACGTGAAACATTTAGTTTTCCAGCCCATAGATTGGCTACTTGTCCGTGGATCAAACGTCCATCGATACGGCATCCTACAATTGTCATAAGTTTTCCCCCTTTATGTGTTTTAGTGTAGGTTTACGAGTTAAATAAATCTCTTCTTTATATTCACCTTCTGTTTCAAAGATAATGATGCGGTTGGCACCTTCCTTGAGATAGCTATGAGGGATATAAAGTGAGAGGGTTGGGCCGACGTTCCAAAAACGTCCTAGATTCTGCCCATTGACAAAGGCAACTCCCTTACCAAACTCAGACAAGTCTAGGTAAGTATCTTTTGGCTCTTGGACTGTAAAGTCATAAGCGTAAAAGGCTGGTTGTCCTTCTGCCCATCCTTTTGAAAAATCAATTTTCTCAGGATTATCTAGAGGAAGTGGATAGTGTTTCCAGTTTAGTAAGAAGTGCAAATCCTTACAAACCCCTGTCCGAATCCCCTTACGTTGCGTATCTGCTAAGAACTTGTGTCCATAGTTGACACGCCCCATATTTTCTACCAAGATATCCAATCTAGATAGCGCTTTCTTTTCACCTTGATAAAAAATATCTTCCCCAATCTCTGTCTGATATTGGGTTTCGACCCACTGACCATCGACATAAAGCTGAGCCCTATCTCGACCGTCAATGATACGAAGTCTTTCTTCTTCTGCATCCCAACTTGTTTCTGTTCGATAGAGTAGGTAGCCATAACTTTGTCCCAACTCCTCCATCTTTTTAGGATAGAGACTTTCTACAGGACTTGACAAGCTATCCAAGGTTTCAAACAAGGAAACTTTTTCAACTAGTGGAATAGCATCCAACTCCATACTCTCTTTGTAGAGTGGTTCTAACTGCGGATACTCTGGGAAATGTGTTGCCATCATCTTCTTGACTGCCAGATATTTGGCAGTTGGATTTCCTTCTTCATCCAGAAGGGCATCGTAATCATAAGATGTAACTTGTGGCAGGTCCAGAGTTCCTCGAGCCGAGCAACCATTCATGAATCCAAAGTTTGTACCACCGTGGAACATGTAAAGGTTGATAGAGCCTTGCTCCAATACCTCTCGAACAGCTTCTGCCAATTCTTTGGGATCCCGTGTGATAATCGGTTCTTTCCAACGATTAAACCAGCCATCCCAGAACTCCATACACATGAGCGGCCATTTCTTACCATGCTCATCAAAGAATTCCTGCATCTGTGAAAAGTTGTACGGTGCCTTAGAACCAAAGTTACCTGTTACAAAGAGGTCCTCTTCGATTAAGGTTCCAGCTTTCAGAGTAGCTCGCCATGGACCATCTGATGTAAAGAGGGGACAGGTTACGCCACGCTCTTCCATCAACTGTCGAATGGCTCTCAGATAAGCCTTATCTTCTCCATAAGAACCATACTCATTTTCAACCTGCATCATGAGGATGTTGCCACCATTGTCCAACAAATGTGGAACCAACCGTGACAAGAGCTGGTCATAATAGCGACCGACAGCTTCGATATAAGCAGGATCTGATGAACGAATTCTCATATCCTTGGTCAAGAGCCAAGCTGGTAAGCCACCAAATTCCCACTCTGCACAGATGAAGGGTGACGGACGAACAATCGCATAGAGACCTAAATCTTGTGCTGTCTGAAGAAATCGCTCCAAATCCAGAGCCCCTTCAAAGTGAAACTCACCCTCACGAGGCTCGTGTAAATTCCAGGCCACATAAGTCTCTACTGTATTAAAACCAAGAGCCTTCAAGTTATAGAGCGAATGATACCAATCTTCTGGAGGAACCCTAAAATAATGAATGGCGCCAGATAAAATCTTAAATGATTTTCCATCGAGATAAAAATCATCTCGTATCTCAAATCGTGTCATGTTCTTACCTTCTGACAATTAAAGTTTACGCTTTCATTTGTTGATATAGTAAATATATCTCAATATCTTGCATTTGTCAATAGGTTTTCACGATTTTTTTCATTTTTCACTAAATTTTACACTAAAAACTTATAAAAATCTTGTAATCTATAGTCATAACAACATTTTGGCACCATGTATAAAAATGTAGGTTTTTCTATTTATTCCTATGTAAATTAACCTTATAGCCTATTATTCTAATTTTTTTATTCAAAAGGCTACTATTCTTTCCAGTTTTATGGTAAAATCTTTAACGGAGAAGGAAAATCGAGGTGAAAATATGGCAATTCCAAAGTATCAATATATTAAAGATGAATTAAAGAACAAAATCATTTCTGGTCAATTTGCCAGTGGAGATAAATTCTACACTGAAGCTGAATTGATTGCAATGTATGATGTAAGTTCTATCACAGTTGTTCGTGCCTTAAACGACCTTGCCAAGGATGGCTATATTGTCCGCCAACAAGGAAAGGGTACATTCGTTTCACGCGCACGCAAACACAAACTCGTAGAGTTTTCAGATGTAGAAGTTTTTGAAACTAAAGATGATAAAGTTACCGTCCTTTCTATTGAGCGTGGAAACAAACTAAGCTACTTAGAAAAACTCGGACTACGCGGAGATCAGTTCTACTACAAGATTGAACGCGTACGCGAAACAGGTGGTGTTGTCTACATCTACCATACATCTTACATTCCAGAACAATACATCAACGCAAATTATCCAAATCTTGAATATTATAGCTCCATCTATAACCGTTTCAAATTGGATTACCACATTCACATGAATGATGAACATTTTGAAGAAATCAATGAAATAGCATTTCCAACTCCAGAACATGCGGCTTCGGTCCTCGGAGTCGATGAACAATTCCCAACCGTTTTACAAACCAAGACTACTAAACTAGAGTCTACTGGTCAAGTTCTCGCATACAGCGAAACATATAAACGAGCGGATTACTACAAAATTAAATTCATTTCATGTGACCGTGATCACTAAGAAGAAAGCCTGAGCCTAAGCGCTTGGGCTTTTTCTATACTTATTATACCACATCAAAAAGGTAGCGCTTACCTATTTTTGGAAGATTCTATAATTTGTGGAATATTTTATAGAAATAGAACCAAAAAGATTCTACTAGATATATATATGTATCTTTTCCGACCAATCTGAAATCTTAAGTTTAAATTTTATATTTTTTTATACTTATTATAGTTTTTTGTCATCTCCTCTTGACTCTCGTTAATATAAGAAATAAAATAAAGGTGTTGATTTATGTAAACGCTATCAATATAACAATGCAATCAGGAGGTTTTGCAATGAAACATGAAAAACAACAGCGTTTTTCTATTCGTAAATACGCTGTAGGAGCAGCTTCTGTTCTAATTGGATTCGCCTTCCAAGCACAGACTGTTACAGCCGATGGAGTTACTCCTACTACTACAGAAAACCAACCGACCATCCATACGGTTTCTGATTCCCCTCAATCATCCGAAAATCGGACTGAGGAAACACCTAAAGCAGAGCTTCAACCAGAAGCTCCAAAAACTGTAGAAACAGAAATTCCAGCTACTGATAAGGTAGCTAGTCGTCCAAAAACAGAAGAAAAACCACAAGAGGAAGTTAGTTCAACTCCTAGTGATAAAGCAGAAGTGGTAACGCCAACTTCTGCTGAAAAAGAAACTGCTAATAAAAAGGCAGAAGAAACTAGCCCTAAGAAAGAGGCTGATTCTAAAGAGTCAAATACAGACAAGACTGACAAGGATAAACCAGCTGAAAAAGATGAAGCGAAAGCAGAGGCTGACAAACCGGCAACAGAGGCAGGAAAGGAACGTGCTGCAACTGTAAATGAAAAACTAGCGAAAAAGAAAATTGTTTCTATTGATGCTGGACGTAAATATTTCTCACCAGAACAACTCAAGGAAATCATTGACAAAGCGAAACATTATGGCTACACTGATTTACACCTATTAGTCGGAAATGATGGACTCCGCTTCATGTTGGACGATATGAGCATCACAGCTAACGGCAAGACCTATGCCAGTGATGATGTCAAGCGTGCCATTGAAAAAGGTACAAATGATTATTACAACGATCCAAACGGCAATCACTTAACAGAAAGTCAAATGACAGATCTGATTAACTATGCCAAAGATAAAGGCATCGGTCTCATTCCGACAGTAAATAGTCCTGGTCACATGGATGCGATTCTCAATGCCATGAAAGAATTGGGAATCCAAAACCCTAACTTTAACTATTTTGGGAAGGAATCAGCTCGTACCGTAGACCTTGACAACGAACAAGCGGTCGCTTTTACAAAAGCCCTTATCGACAAGTATGCTGCTTATTTCGCGAAAAAGACTGAAATCTTCAACATCGGACTGGATGAATATGCCAATGATGCAACAAACGCTAAAGGTTGGAGCGTTCTTCAAGCTGATAAATACTATCCAAACGAAGGCTACCCTGTAAAAGGCTATGAAAAATTTATTGCCTACGCCAATGACCTCGCTCGTATTGTAAAATCGCACGGTCTAAAACCAATGGCCTTCAATGATGGTATTTACTACAATAGTGATACTAGCTTCGGAACTTTTGACAAAGATATCATCGTTTCAATGTGGACTGGTGGTTGGGGAGGTTACGACGTCGCTTCTTCTAAACTTCTAGTAGAAAAAGGTCACCAAATCCTAAACACTAACGATGCTTGGTACTATGTTCTTGGACGAAATGCAGATGGCCAAGGCTGGTACAATCTCGATCAGGGGCTCAATGGTATTAAAAACACACCAATCACTTCTGTACCAAAAACAGAAGGAGCTGATATCCCAATCATCGGTGGTATGGTAGCTGCTTGGGCTGACACTCCATCTGCACGTTATTCACCATCACGCCTCTTCAAACTCATGCGTCAATTCGCAAATTCTAACGCTGAATACTTCGCAGCTGATTATGAGTCTGCAGAAAAAGCACTTAACGAGGTACCAAAAGACCTTAACCGTTATACTGCAGAAAGCGTCGCAACAGTTAATGAGGCTGCAAAAGCCATCCGTTCACTTGATAGCAACCTCAGTCGCGCCCAACAAGATACGATTGACCAAGCAATTGCAAAACTTCAAGAAGCAGTCAGCAATTTGACCTTCACACCAGAAGCTCAAAAAGAAGAAGATGCTAAACGTGAGGTTGAAAAACTTGCTAAAAACAAGGTAATTTCAATCGATGCTGGACGCAAATACTTTACTCTTGACCAACTCAAACGCATCGTAGATAAGGCCAGTGAGCTCGGATATTCTGACGTCCATCTCCTTCTAGGAAATGACGGACTTCGATTCTTACTCGATGATATGACCATCACTGCCAACGGAAAAACCTATGCAAGTGATGATGTCAAAAATGCCATCATCCAAGGAACAAAAGCTTACTACGATGATCCAAACGGAACTGCACTTACACAGGCAGAAGTGACAGAACTAATTGAATACGCTAAATCTAAGGGCATCGGTCTCATCCCAGCTATTAACAGTCCAGGTCACATGGATGCTATGCTGGTTGCCATGGAAAAATTGGGTATTAAAAATCCTCAAGCCAACTTTGACAAGGTCTCCAAAACAACCATGGACCTTGAAAACGAAGAGGCCATGAACTTTGTCAAAGCACTTATTGGCAAGTACATGGACTTCTTTGCAGGCAAGACTAAGATCTTTAACTATGGTACAGACGAATATGCCAATGATGCCACCAACGCGCAAGGCTGGTATTATCTAAAATACTACAATCTCTATGGCAAGTTTGCTGAGTACTCTAACACCCTTGCTGCCATGGCCAAAGAAAGAGGTCTTCAACCAATGGCCTTCAACGATGGCTTCTACTATGAAGACAAGGACGATGTTCAGTTTGATAAGGATGTCATCATCTCTTACTGGTCTAAAGGATGGTGGGGTTACAACCTTGCAACTCCTCAGTACCTGGCAAGTAAAGGATACAAACTCCTCAACACCAATGGAGACTGGTATTATGTTCTAGGCAATCATAAACCAGACGAAGCTTATCCACTATCAAAAGCTGTTGAAAATTCTGGTAAAGTTCCATTCAATCAACTTGCTTCTACTAAGTATCCCGAAGTAGACCTTCCAACAGTCGGCAGTATGCTTGCTATCTGGGCAGACAAGCCAAGTGCAGAGTACAAGGAAGAAGAAATCTTTGAACTCATGACTGCCTTTGCAGACCACAACAAAGACTACTTCCGTGCTAATTATAATGCTCTCCGCGAAGAATTAGCTAAAATTCCTACAAACTTAGACGGATATAGTAAAGAAAGTCTTGAGGCCCTTGACGCAGCTAAAACAGCTCTAAATTACAACCTCAACCGTAATAAACAAGCTGAGCTTGACACACTTGTAGCCAAACTAAAAGCTGCTCGCTTAGGCCTCAAACCAGCTGCAACTCACTCAGGAAGCCTGGATGAAAATGAAGTGGCTGCCAATGTTGAAACCAGTCCAGAGCTCATCACAAGAACTGAAGAAATTCCATTTGAAGTTATCAAGAAAGAAAATCCTAACCTCCCAGCTGGTCAGGAAAATATTATCACAGCAGGAGTCAAAGGTGAACGAACTCATTACATCTCTGTACTCACTGAAAATGGAAAAACAACAGAAACAGTCCTTGATAGCCAGGTAACCAAAGAAGCTGTGAACCAAGTGGTTGAAGTCGGTACTCCTGTAACTCACAAGGGTGATGAAAGTGGTCTTGCACCAACTACTGAGGTAAAACCTAAACTATATGTCCAAGAGGAAGAGATTCCTTTCACTACCGTAACACGTGAAAATCCACTCTTACTCAAAGGACAAACGCAAGTCATTACTAAAGGTGTCAACGGGCGCCGTACAAATTTCTACTCTGTGAGCACTCTTGATGGCAAGGAAGTGAAAACACTTGTAGATAGTCTTGTAAGCAAAGAAGCAATTACTCAAATTGTTGAAGTCGGAACTATGGTAACACATGTAGGCGATGAACATGATCTTGCTCCAGTTGCAGAAACAAAACCTAGACTGGATATCCAAGAAGAAGAAATTCCATTTACCACTGTTACTCGTGAAAATCCACTCTTGCTCAAAGGAAAAACACAAGTCATTACTAAAGGTGTCAACGGTCGCCGTACAAACTTCTACTCTGTGAGCACTTCTGCCGATGGTAAAGAAGTGAAAACACTTGTAAATAGTGTCGTAGCACAGGAAGCTGTTACTCAAATAGTCGAAGTCGGAACTATGGTAACACATGTAGGCGATGAAAACGGACAAGCCGCTATTGCTGAAGAAAAACCAAAACTAGAAATCCCAGGCCAACCAGCTCCATCAACTGCTCCTGCTGAGGAAAGCAAAGCTCTTCCTCAAGGTCCAGCTCCTGTGGCAACAGAGAAAAAACTTCCTGAAACAGGAAGTCACGATTCTGCAGGACTAGTAGTCGCAGGACTCATGGCCTCACTAGCAGCCTATGGACTCACTAAAAGAAAAGAAGACTAAGTCTTTTCGATAAAAAATAAACAGCGAGATTGAAGCTCGCTGTTTATTTTTTTAATTAATCACCCAGTCCTAGACGTTCAAAGATATCATCCACTCGTTTGGTGTAGTATACAGGGTTGAAGATTTCATCGATTTCTTCTTGTGTGAGACGTGATGTTACTTCTGGATCTGCCTCAAGAAGTGGTTTGAAGTCCACTTGATTGTCCCAAGAGTAGGCTGTTTTTGGTTGCACCAAGTCATAGGCTTGCTCACGGGTCATTCCTTTTTCAATCAAGGTCAACATAGCGCGTTGGCTGAAAATCAAACCAAATGTAGAGTTCATGTTGCGGATCATGTTTTCTGGGAAGACAGTCAAGTTCTTAACGATGTTTCCAAAACGGTTGAGCATGTAGTCAATCAAAATAGTCGTATCTGGTGTGATGATACGCTCAGCTGATGAGTGGGAGATATCACGTTCATGCCAGAGAGCGACATTTTCATAGGCTGTAATCATATGACCACGGATAACACGCGCCAGACCAGTCATGTTCTCAGAACCGATAGGGTTGCGTTTGTGAGGCATTGCTGAAGAACCTTTTTGTCCTTTGGCAAAGAACTCTTCCACTTCACGTTGTTCAGATTTTTGCAGACCACGGATTTCAGTAGCCATACGCTCAATTGAAGTCGCGATACTAGCAAGAACTGCAAAGTACTCAGCGTGAAGGTCACGAGGAAGCACCTGTGTAGAGATTTCTTGAGCACGGATACCTAATTTGTCGCAGACGTATTTTTCAACGAATGGTGGGATGTTGGCAAAGTTCCCAACCGCACCAGAAATTTTACCAGCTTCCACACCAGCAGCCGCATGCTCGAAACGCTCGATATTACGCTTCATTTCGCTGTACCAAGTGGCCAATTTAAGACCAAAAGTTGTCGGTTCAGCGTGCACACCATGGGTACGCCCCATCATGATGGTGAACTTGTGCTCTTTAGCCTTGTCAGCGATGATGTTGGTGAAGTTTTCAAGGTCACGACGGATGATGTCATTGGCCTGCTTGTAGAGGTAACCGTAGGCAGTATCCACCACGTCGGTAGAAGTCAAACCATAGTGGACCCACTTACGCTCTTCACCAAGCGTCTCAGAAACCGCACGCGTGAAGGCAACCACATCGTGACGAGTCTCCTGCTCAATCTCCAAAATACGGTCGATGTCAAAGTCCGCTTTCTCACGAATCAAAGCCACATCTTCCTTAGGGATTTCCCCCAACTCAGCCCATGCCTCGTCAGCCAAGATTTCCACCTCAAGCCAAGCACGGTATTTATTTTCTTCACTCCAAATGTTCGCCATCTCAGGGCGAGAGTAACGGTTAATCATGTTGTTAATTTTTCCTTTCTTTTGATGTTTCACATCAGTTAGCAACCAGCAATCACTTTATTCAAATTCTCCAATTCTTTTTAGCGTTAATTCATGAAGTAAAACATTTAATCATAAACTTCCTATCGCAACCTCAAAAAACGATCTAATTATCATCGTCATCAGAATTGAAATTATCTTCAATAAATTTCTTCGCAATTTCATCCTTAAAGTTGTTATTTAGCCAACTTTCTCCATTCCTTTTTAAAATTCTTTGACAAATTAGTAATACGAACATAAAACATAACAAAGAGCCTAAAGAAATATACAATCTGATTTCTATACTTTGTTCTTGAAAAAAGTACACACTAATAGCCCAAGAAACAACAATAAAACTTATAAATAATTGAAATAATTTAAATTTATTAAGAATTTCTGGCTTTATATCCTCATCAGAGACCTTCACTTTTAAATTGATCAAAATGGCAATATTTTTAGGATCAATTATCCATGTAATGATTACTGTAATTAAACCAATAATAGTAAATGAAGTTTTATCAATATGATAAAAAATAAAAAATGCTAACAGTGGTATTATTATAAAAATGATTTTAAATAAAATACGAATGATTTTATCAAAAAATTTTAAATCTATAGTTTTGTATTTCTCAGGAATAAATGAATTTAGCAGATTTGATATTGCTAATATTTGAATTATAGGTGCCCCTAATTTTGAACTACTTTCAAAGAGAGCACTCATCCTCTGATAATTGTTACTATACTTATAAATCATAGCTAAAAATTCATTTGGTTGGATACTATCTGGAAGAAACATTGTCATTGTAAGCGTTAAGCTCAAAAATATCATGCCAAACCAAAAAATTGTTCCAAGCAAAAATGCTAAAATTAAATATAATAAGATTGTCCCCAGTAAAAAACGTTTTTCTCTAATAAACTTAATAAATGTTTGTACAAAGTAAATGAGTAAGGCACAATTTATTATACACATCAATAACGACACAATTAAAGTCGTAAGTGGTAAATAACTAAAAATTAAGGTAATGATTGCGTAAATCAAACTATTTACCAAAAAAGGTAATAAATATAATAACGCGTATATTATTCCTATTATATGCTCAGAGTCTATAGTTCTACTTTTAAAAAAATTATTAATTCTATCTAATAATATTTTGAAAGATTTTATTACTTTTTCTACAAGTGCCAAACCCTTTTTCTCCTTACTTTAAAATTCAACCACACTATCCGGCACATCACTAAACAAAGTCACATGCCCCATCTTGCGGCTGTGCTTTGCTTCTATTTTACCATACATGTGGAGGTGGGCGCTTGGATTTTCTGTGACATATTTTTCAGCGGCCTCGACATGCTGTCCGAGGACGTTGAGCATGACTGCAGGCGCATGCAATTTGATAGATGGCAATGGTGCTCCGAGAACACCCAAGATATGGGTATCAAACTGTGAAAAGTCGCAGGCTTCAATAGAGTAATGACCTGAGTTGTGTGGACGTGGCGCAATTTCATTGACAATGATGTCGTCAGCAGTCGCAAACATTTCCACGCAGAGAGTTCCAGACAAGTTTAGTTGTTCTGCAATTCGCACTGCCATGACTTTAGCTTTTTCAGCTAGACTATCAGAAATGCGAGCTGGCACGATGGTCTTAGACAAGATATTGTTGCGGTGGATATTTTCCTGAACTGGGAATGCCGTCACATCCTTGCCATTTCCTGACACGATGACAGAAATTTCAAGGTCAAAGTTGACAAATTCTTCTAAAACGCAGTCTGCTGAGTCAGCTAGGGCATAGGCTTCTTCCAAATCTGCTTCTGAGCGAATAACCTTTTGACCATGGCCATCGTAACCACCAGTCGCAGTCTTGAGGACATAGTTTTTCGATAGGTCCATATTTGCCAAATCTTGGCTTGAGGTCACAACCTTGTAAGGTGCCACAGTGACTTGAGCCTTGTTTGAGAGAAAGTCCTTTTCAAAAATGCGATTTTGAGAAATACGGAGCAGGTCTGTCCCTTGAGGGAGTTGTCCATCCTTGATGACAGCATCCAAACCGTCGGCATCGACATTTTCAAACTCATAGGTGAGGACATCGCAACGCTCAGCCAACTGACGCAGAGCATCCACGTCATTATAAGGCGCCACAATGATTTCCGCTACGCGAGAGGCTGGGCAATCAGCCGCAGGATCCAGCGCGATAACCTTGTGCCCCATGTAGATAGCAGAAATGGCCATCATCTGACCCAGCTGGCCGCCACCTATAATTCCGATTGTTTTAGATGAGCTCATTTGTAGACTCCTCTGCGATTTTTCCTTGCTCCTCTGCGAAATCTGCCAATGCTGTCGTGATAGACTGATCCTCTACTGATAGGAGACGAAGGGCAAAGAGGGCAGCGTTGGTCGCACCAGCTTCACCGATAGCCATTGTCGCAACAGGCACACCGCCCGGCATCTGAACGATGGAATAGAGTGAATCCACGCCACTAAGGGCACGTGATTTGACGGGCACCCCAATGACTGGAAGGGTTGTTTTAGCTGCGACCATACCTGGCAAATGGGCTGCGCCTCCAGCACCCGCTATGATGACCTTGATACCACGGCTACGTGCTTCTTCGGCATGCTTGAACATGAAATCAGGTGTGCGATGGGCAGAGACCACCTTCTTTTCGTAAGCAACGCCGAAGCGGTCTAAGACTTCTGCTGTTTTTTGCATGGTTGCCCAGTCGGATTTGGAGCCCATGATGATGGAAATAATTGGTTTAGTCATAATTTTTCCTTTTTTCTTCTTTTTTGATAATGGTCTTAGGTGGTGGGGACGGAAGCAAACCTTCGGTTTCATTCCTAAACTTTGAGCCTAGGGTCTCAAAGTTTCCCTAGACCAGAACAGATACTGTTCTGGGTCTTTTCACCACGGCGACCATTATCTTACTTTGGCTCGCTTTCGCTCGCCATGACAAATTTAGTAACTGTTAATCTTTTATAGCCTTGCTTCCGATATCTGTTCGGTAAAAGAGTCCTTCTGTGTTTTGTTGGGCGAGTTCACTGTAAATAATGTTTTGTCCGTCTTTAACGGTGTCTGCTGTGGTGACGAGCATATAGACACGTCCGCCGTTTGAAAGAAGGTCTTGCTCATTTTCAGCGAATTTCGCACCTGCATAGTAGGTTATGATGTCGCCTTCTGTCTTGGTTGGCAATTCAACACCCTTTTCATATTCTAGCGGGTAACCGTTGGATGCGACAACCACACCCAGAGTCACACCCTTGTCCGTCCAGGTAATGCTTGGCTCCTTGCCATCCAGAATATCTGTGATATTTTGGGCAAAATCAGAGGTTAATCGAGGTAGAATAATCTGAGTTTCAGGATCTCCAAAGCGAGCATTAAACTCGATAACCTTAGGTCCATCCGCTGTCAAGATAAGCCCCGCATAAAGAACACCCAGATAAGGACGACCTTCCTTAATCATCCCCTCTAGGACTGGCTTGAAAATGGTGTCAACCGCTGTTTCAACTACACTCTGTGGCAAGTGAGGAACTGGTGCATAGGCACCCATCCCACCAGTGTTAGGGCCCTTGTCCCCGTCGTAGGCACGTTTGTGATCCTGAGCCGTTGGCATGATGTAGAACTTGTCACCATTGACAAAAGCAAAGAGTGAAAATTCCTCACCTTCAAGAAACTCCTCGATAACCACACGCGCACCTGAATCACCGAATTTATTGTCCAATAGCATCTCATGAGCTGCTTCGACTGCTTGCTCGACTGTCTCAGCAACGACAACACCCTTCCCAAGTGCCAAACCATCTGCCTTAACTACGATTGGAGCCCCCTTCTTTTCGATATAGGCCTTAGCTTCCTCAAAGTCAGAAAATGTGCCATAGGCTGCTGTCGGAACGCCATATTTGACCATGATTTCCTTGGCAAAATCCTTGGACCACTCCAACTCCGCTGCCAATCTTGTCGGACCAAAAGCCTTGAGCCCAGCTTTATTAAAATCATCCACAATCCCAGCCGCAAGGGCGTCATCTGGACCAATGAAGGACCAAGCAATATCGTTGGCTTTTGCAAACTCAATCAATTTAGAATGTTCGGAAATAGAAATATCCACCAATTCCAACCCATCCAGAGTCATCCCGTCATTTCCAGGAGCCACAAATACTTTTTCAACGTCTTTTGACTCAAGCAACTTCTTAGCAATCGCATGTTCACGACCACCCGAACCGACAACTAACAGCTTCATCTTTCAACCTCTTTTGCGAATTATTTACTAACATTATACCACAAACGTTCGTTTTAATCTTCTTTCACTTAGCATTTTAAGACAAAAAAGGAAAGAAACTGTTTTCTTCCCTTTCATCTTCTTAATGTCTAAAATGTCTCACGCCTGTGAAGACCATAGTCAAGCCGTATTTGTCAGCTGCTTCGATAGACTCTTGGTCACGGACTGAGCCTCCAGGCTGGATGATAGCCTTGATTCCTGCTTTGGCGATTTCTTCCACGTTATCCGCAAATGGGAAGAAGGCATCAGAAGCAAGCACAGCGCCGTCAAGACGATCTTTGGCTTGGTCGCTGGCAATACGAACGGAGGCCACACGGTTGGTTTGACCTGGGCCAACACCAAGTGTCATGTGGTCGTTGGTCACGATAATACCATTTGATTTGACGTACTTGATAGCCTTCCATGCAAACTCAAGGGCAGTCGCCTCTGTCTCCGTTGGTTGGCGTTTGGTAACCACTTGCCAGTCAGCTGGACTTTCTTTCACCACATCTTGGTTTTGGACGAGGAGTCCACCAACCACGCCTGTGTACTCTGCTTCCACTTCACTAGCCTCTTGAGCATCAAATGGCAAGGCAAGGATGCGCAAGTTTTTCTTTTTGTTGGTCAAAATGGCTAGCGCTTCATCCGTATAGCTTGGTGCAATGATAATCTCGAGGAAAACACCATGCATCTTCTCAGCTGTCGCAGCATCCACCTCACGGTTGAGAACGACAATACCACCGAAAATTGAGACTGGGTCAGACTCATAAGCATAGTCCCAAGCAGTTTCGATATCATCAGCTTGACCGATGCCACATGGATTCATGTGTTTGAGGGCCACAACGGTTGGACGGTCTTTGAAATCACGAATAATACGGATAGCCGCATCCGCATCACGGATATTGTTAAAGGACAATTCCTTACCGTTGAGCTGTTTGGCTGATGCAATTGAGTAGTCCGTCGGCAAAGCTTTTTGGTAGAAGTCCGCATCCTGCTGAGGATTTTCCCCATAGCGCATAGCTTGCTTGAGGTCATAGGTCAAAGTGAGCTTTTCAGGCTTGCTTTCTCCGACTTGAGCTGTGAAGTATTCTGCAATCAAGGCATCATAAGCTGCTGTATGACGGAAAACCTTAGCCGCCAAACGTTGGCGAGTTTCATAACTTGTTTCACCTTTTGCTGACAATTCGTCAAGAACAACAGCATAATCAGCAGGGTCTACCACAACTGTCACGCTGGCGTGGTTTTTAGCCGCTGAACGAAGCATAGATGGCCCACCTATATCGATATTCTCCACTGCATCTGCATACGTCACATCTGGTTTGAGGATCGTTTCCTTGAATGGGTAAAGGTTGACTACAACAAGGTCTATCAATTCGATCTTATTGTCCTTAGCAGCCTCTAGATGGCTATCAAGATCACGACGAGCGAGGAGCCCCCCATGGATATTTGGGTGAAGGGTCTTGACACGGCCATCCATCATTTCTGGGAAACCAGTCACATCGTCAATAGCAATAGTCTCCACCCCAGCATTGTCAAGGGCAACTTTGGTACCACCTGTTGAGATGATATCCCAGCTAAGTTTTTTGAGTTCTTGGGCAAATTCAACAATGCCCGCTTTGTCTGAGATGCTGATTAAGGCTTTTTTCGTCATTCTATTCCTCTTTCTTTAGGTTCAAGCGCATAGCGACTTCGTTATTTTCTTCTATAAATCCTGTTTCCTGAAAACCCAAACTAGTCAGCAGGTACTTCATTTTTTCATTTCCAACTACATAATCTGCGATAATATGATTGCAAGTGCTATCCATCTGAGCTTTTTTGATCAGAACTTCCAAAGCTTTTCGTCCATAACCTCTTCCTTGGTACTGCTGGCCAATCATTATCCGCCAGATAAAGTATTCCGCTTCATCCTCGTCTATTTCCAGAAGGAGAAAGCCAACCACTTGCTTATCCCAATAGATTGCCATCGGAAACACATCCCCATTCTCTCGGTAGAGCCATGCGTCAGCTAAAGAACGTACATTTGGAGCCACGAAACGTGCTCGTTCATCAGCTTCAGATATTTTCAAATCCAGCACTGCCTGAAAACTGCTCTCATCTACTAATTTCAACTCAATCATTTTTTCTCCTAGCAATATTGCACAATCAAAACTTGATCTACTTCTTACCTTCTCTCCACTCCCAAACGATCCAAGACCTCTGGATAGAGCTTGTACTCCGCCTCATGAATGCGAGTTTCAAAACTGTCAATGGTATCATCAGCCAGCCTTGGCACACGCACTTGTTTGATGACCTTGCCTGTATCCACACCAGAGTCCACCCAGTGAATGGTAACACCACTCTCAACAACGCCAGCATTCCAAGCATCTTCAATCCCATGAGCTCCTGGAAATTCTGGCAGATAGGCTGGATGAATGTTGATAATCCTGCCTTCATAAGCCGCCAATAAGGTTGGCCCAACGATTTTCATGTAGCCGGCGAGGCAAACTAAGTCAATCTGGTGTTCTTCCAAGAGTTCGACAAGGGCTGCTTCGTAGTCTGCCTTGCTCTCAAACTCCTTGAGTTCAAAAGCATAGGACAGAATGCCGAGCTGCTCTGCACGCTCAAGCACATAGGCGTCACGATGGTCTGAAAAGACAAACTCCACTGGAAATTCTTCAGCAATCACCTGAAAATTTGAGCCATTACCAGAGGCAAAAACCGCTATTTTTTTCATTTGATGATGACACTTTCGTTTTCTTTCTTGATGATACGACCAATTTCATAGACTGGTTCATCCAACAATTCCTTGACACGACTTACATTTTCAGGGCTAACTGCAAACATAAGTCCCACACCCATATTGAAGATTTCAAACATTTCTTCGTGTTTGATCTGACCATATTTTTCAAGGGCTTTGAAAATCGGAAGCACTGGTACTTTGTCTTCTTCAATTTCCGCAGCTAGGTCATCTGCAAACATACGAGGGACATTTTCGATAAAGCCTCCACCAGTGATGTGGGCAATACCGTTGACCAACCCTTCCTTGATGAGGGGCAAGATAGCCTTGACATAGATACGAGTCGGCTCAAGAAGAACTTCTTTGAGTTTCTTGCCCTCCAATTCTGGCAAGACTTCCTCACCTGTATAGTCCGCAAAGACACGACGAACGAGTGAGTAACCATTTGAGTGAATACCACTTGAAGCAAGTCCGAGAAGAACATCACCTTCTGCTACTTTTGAACCGTCAATAATTTGAGATTTTTCAGCCACACCGACCGCAAAACCAGCCAAGTCATAGTCATCTTCGCCGTACATGCCAGGCATTTCAGCTGTTTCCCCACCAATGAGGGCAGCACCTGCCTGCACACAGCCTTCTGCCACACCAGCAACCACTTGTTCTAGTTTAGCTGGTTCATTCTTGCCAGTTGCCACATAGTCGAGGAAATAGAGGGGCTCCGCACCTGCAGCAATGATGTCGTTGACACACATAGCCACACAGTCCTGACCGATAGTATCGTGCTTGTCGTACTTGATAGCCAGCATGAGCTTGGTTCCGACACCGTCAGTCCCTGAAATCAAAACCGGCTCTTTGACACCTGTTTTTGAAAGGTCAAACATGCCACCAAAGCCACCCAGAGCTCCCATAACACCTGCACGCTCCGTACGAGCCACGTGCTTTTTAATCCGTTCAACAACTTCATAACCCGCTTCAACATCCACACCAGATTGAGCGTACGCATTTTTTGTCATTTTTTAATCCTTTTCTTTTTTTGAGAAAGACTGCGACGTATTTTTAGATAAACAATTATTTTATCTAAAAATACTAGTCAGGGCTCTAGCTTTGATCCTATAGGACAAAGCGTCTACTGACAAATGCTTAAGCCTTTAGTCAGTAGTGAGACGTGAGGCATAAGCATTTTTTGTCATTTATTTATTCCTTTTCTTTAATGGAGGATTTATTGTCTATTTGTAAAAACTGGTCTTTTCTTCCAAACTGCGACGATAGTCATCTTCATAGTCATAGAGAGGTGTTGGGTAGTCACCGTCAAAGTAAGCAACACAGAGACCACCATTTGGTGCATCTGTTTCAATCCCAATCGACTCAATCAAACCTTCAACAGAAAGATAAGTCAGACTGTCCGCACCAATGATTTGGCGAGTTTCTTCGACCGTATGATTAGCCGCAATCAGCTCCTGACGGGTCTGGATATCAATCCCGTAGAAGCATGGATAAGCTAGCGCTGGACTACCAATGGCAACGTGAACCTCAGTCGCACCCGCTTCTTTCAAGAGCTGAACGATCCGACGAGAGGTTGTTCCACGTACAATAGAGTCATCAATCATAACCACACGCTTGCCTTTTACAACGCCTGAAACAGCAGAGAGTTTCATCCGCACCCCTTGCTCCCGCAATTCTTGAGTCGGTTGGATAAAGGTACGTTGGGTGTATTGGTTCTTGATGAGGCCCATTTCATTTGGTAGCCCGGATTCTTCTGCAAATCCCATGGCTGCGCTGAGGGAGGAATTGGGCACACCGACCACGATATCCGCCTCATGCTTGAATTCACGCGCCAATTGAGCACCCATACGTTTACGTGCCGTATGGACATTGACACCATGAATGTTAGAATCAGGGCGAGCAAAATAGATATACTCCATAGAACAGATTGCTAACTGGGTATCGTCTGTATAGCTGTCATACTGGATGCCCTTGTCATCAATAATCACAATCTCACCTGGTTTCAAATCACGAATCCACTCGGCACCAATAACCTCAAAAGCACAGGTTTCAGATGAAACCACCACCGCTCCGTTGGCCATTTTCCCGATAGAAAGCGGACGGAAGCCATTAGGATCAAGAGCTGCAATCAACTTATCCTCAAACAGCAAGATATAGGCAAAACCACCTTTGACAAGGCTGAGCGCTTCCTTGATTTTGCCCATCAGGCTAGGATTATGACTGCGACGAATGAGGTGAGCCAAGATTTCCGAGTCCGAAGTCGCGCTGAAAATCGCGCCTCTTTGTTCCAGTTCTTTCTTGAGAGAGGCTGCATTGGTCAGATTCCCATTATGAGCCAAGCCAAACTGCATATCGTGAAAACGGAAGAGGAAGGGCTGGATGTTATCTACAGAAGCTTCGCCAGCAGTCGCATAACGCACATGCCCAATCGCACCGGTTCCTGTCAATTTATCTAAGTTAGCAGGATTTCTGAAGACTTCTGATAGAAGACCCATATCACGATGCCGCTTTAGTTTCCCTTGGTCATTGGAGAGGATTCCTGCCCCCTCCTGACCACGGTGCTGAAGACTGTGGAGACCAAAATAGGTCAATTTAGCAGCATCTGGATGTCCCCATATGCCGAAAACACCACATTCTTCATTAAGAGATTTTACTTCGTATGTCATTTTTTATACCTAATTTTCATTTGCAATCATCAAGAGCTAGATCTACATGACTTTTACATTACTGATACTATCTATTAGAAAATCTGCAAGTCTTACTTTCCAGTAAAGTATTTAACCGCTGACGCGAACAGGTGCTGGTCTTTATTGCCTGGGATGTTTTGGAAAAGACCGTCTTCATAACGTTCTGAGTGTCCCATCTTACCGATGATTTGGCCGTTCTTGCTGGTAATTCCTTCGATGGCATGGATAGAACCATTCGGATTGTACTTAGAATCCATGCTAGGTTTGCCTTCGAAGTCAACGTATTGGCTGAAAATTTGTCCATTGTCACGGAGTTCTGCAAATTCCTCAGCCGTCACGACAAACTTCCCTTCCCCGTGCGAAACAGGAATGGCATGAATCTCACCAACTTCCACTCCAGCAAGCCATGGTGAGTTAGTATTGGCAATGCGAGTTTCCACCATCTTAGCCACGTGTTGGTTGGCATCATTGTAGAAGAGGGTTGGACTAGTACTGCTAGCATCTTCAAAGTTTCCGTATGGAAGGAGACCTGATTTGACCAAGGCCTGGAATCCATTACAGATACCGATAATCAATCCACCACGGGCGATAAAGCTATCAATAGCTGCACGCACTTTTTCATTAAGCAGGATGTTGACGATAAACTTAGCTGAACCATCTGGTTCGTCCGCAGCTGAGAATCCACCTGCAAAGAAGAGGATGTTAGCCTTACCGATATTGTCAACCATGGTTTCAACTGACTTGACAATGGCTTCTTCATTGAGTGTCACGAATGGCACCAAGTTAACCTCTGCGCCTTCTTTTTCAAATGCCTTGGCTGAATCATATTCTGAGTTGGTTCCTGGGAAGACTGGGATGTAAACCACAGGTTTTTCAATAGTTTCCTTGGCTTTGATGACTGCGTCAGAAGCGACAGCTGGCACTTCAGCCAATTCTTTGGCTTGAGCAAATTCAGTAGGGTAAACTTCTTCCAGTTTGCCTTGGAAGGCACTGTCAAGTTTCTGTCCATCTAGCTTCACACCGTTGACAGTCAGTGTAAAGTATATGCTAGTTTGACCGATTTTCTCTACTCCAGCGATTTCTTCAGGAGATGTGAAGACAAATCCGCCCAATTGAGCTGTCAAAGCTGTTTCAAGTTCCGGCAAGATTACTTCTGCACCGATATGGTTCCCAAAGGTAGCAAGGGCCAAGCTTTCAAGCACACCACCATATTTGACAGCTGATGCAGATGTTACTTTGTGTTCAGCTTGGATTGCTTCAAATTGAGCAAAGTTAGACTTAATCAAATCAAAATCAATCTCTGCAGAGAGGGCTTGACCTGGAATGTAGTAAATGTTTTCACCAGCACCCTTAAACTCTGGAGAAAGAACCTTACGGCTATCTGCTGTTGTCACCCCAAAAGCAACCAAGGTTGGTGGTACGGTCAATTCTTCAAAGGTACCAGACATAGAGTCCTTACCACCGATAGATGGCAAGCCAAGTTGGATTTGTGCTTCGATAGAGCCTAGAAGGGCGGCTACTGGCTGACCGAAACGCTCTGCCTGTTTGTCCATGCGCTCGAAATATTCTTGGTATGAGAAACGAGCCTTAGACCAGTTTGCACCAGCAGCAACCAAACGAGCAGTCGCTTCGATAACCGCATAGACAGCACCGTGGTATGGAGACCATTCTGCTACATATGGGTTGAATCCTTGAGCCATGACTGACGCAGTATGAGTCACACCGTGTTGAACTGGTAACTTTTGCACAGATGCCTCAGTTGGTGTTAGTTGGTAGCGACCACCAAGTGGGTGATTAACCGTTGAGCGTCCAACAGAGCAGTCAAAGATGGTTTGCAAGCCTTTTTGACTCGCATGGTTGAGGTCAGATAGAACCGCAAGGGTATCTGCTTCAAGTGTGTCAGCGCTTGTTGTACGTTCTTCTGGAAGCTTGACATCCTTGTCCACAACCTTGGCATCAACAACGACACGCACACCGTTGGTATCAAGGAAACGACGTTCCAAGTCCACGATTGTCTCACCGTTCCAGTGCATGACTAGATTTGGTTTTTCAGTCACTGTCGCAACCACAACAGCATCAATATTTTCTTTGTTACATTCGGCAACGAAGGCATCCACATCCTCAGGACGCACCACGACTGCCATCCGTTCTTGTGATTCAGAGATAGCAATTTCTGTACCATTCAAGCCTTGGTATTTAAGAGGCACCTTATTAAGGTCAATTTCAAGGCCGTCTGCCAATTCACCGATAGCTACACAGACACCGCCTGCCCCAAAGTCGTTGGATTTCTTGATAAGACGAGTGACATCGCCATTACGGAAAATGCGTTGAATCTTGCGTTCTTCGATGGCATTCCCTTTTTGGACCTCTGCACCAGCAGTCTCTACAGACTCAACCGTTTGAACCTTAGAAGACCCTGTCGCACCACCGACACCATCACGTCCAGTCTTACCTCCAAGAAGAATAATCACATCGCCCGCTTCAGGTTTTTCACGGACAACATTGCCCTTAGGAGCCGCACCAACAACGGCACCAAGCTCCATGCGTTTAGCTACAAAGCCTGGGTGGAAGTACTCACGAACGTAAGTTGTTGCAAGCCCAATCTGGTTTCCGTAAGAAGAATAACCATGAGCAGCTGTCTTAGAAATGACTTGTTGTGGCAATTTCCCAGCGCGAGTTTCTGAAATCGGTGCTGTAATATCACCCGCACCTGAGATACGCATAGCTTGGTAAACGTAGGAGCGACCTGACAATGGGTCACGAATAGCACCACCGATACAAGTAGCCGCTCCACCAAATGGCTCAATTTCCGTTGGGTGGTTATGAGTTTCATTCTTGAACATGAGGAGCCATGGCTCTTTCACACCATCAACATCCACTTCGATTTCAACTGAGCAAGCATTGATTTCGTCTGATACTTCCATATCATCCAAACGTCCATTGGCACGCTCATAACGACCGAAAACAGTCGCCATATCCATCAAGGTTTGCGGTTTTTCAGAACGCCCCAACTCATCGCGCATAGCGATATATTTGTCATAGGTTGACTGCAATTGTTTTTGGAATTTCGATGAGGAGAAATCAATGTGTTTCAACTCTGTCTCAAAAGTTGTGTGACGGCAGTGGTCAGACCAGTAAGTATCCAAAACCTTGAGTTCCGTCTCAGTTGGCACGCGCCCGATTGATTTGAAATAGTCTTGGATAAAGAGCAAATCATCCACTTCCATAGCCATCCCTTGTTCGGCCTTGTAGCGGGCAAAGTCTTCTGCCGCATAGCTTTCAAAGAAAGCCAATTTAGGAATGGTCTTGTCCGACTCTGAAAATTCCTGCTTGGCAATCCCTGTCGTGATGTCCTTGAAACGAGAATCCACTGGGTTGAGCAAATAGTTCTTGACCGCTTCCAACTCAGTCGCATCAATATCTTTATTAACCAAGTAAAGTTGCGCTGTATTAACCGTCACGTCACTCGAGCTTCCCAACAAAAGTAAGGCTTCCTGTGAAGAAGCTGCACGCTGGTCAAACTGCCCTGGCAGGCTTTCAATGGCAAAGAAAGCATAGTTGGCAAGATCTGCTTGCACAGTTGCTTCATCTAAGACATGGTCTGTCACCTGCTCAGAAAAGATGTGTTTCTCTGCGGGTGCAAACAAGTCCTCTGCCAAATCAAAGACATCATAAACTTGCACAATGCGAATGCTTTTCAAGCTTGAAAGTCCCAAATTATGCTGGAGTTCTCTAACCAAACTCTCTGACTTGACCTGAAAATCAGCCTTTTTTTCAACAAAAATACGTTTATCCATCAATTCTTATTCCTTTATTTCAGCTCTTGCAATGTTCCAAACGACCTTGAGGTTGTTACTTCAATCCCTGCAACTTTTCCCAAACAATCTCATAAACGTCTGTTAGTTCTCCCAATCCTCTACGGAAAACATCCTTATCCATGTGGTTGCCATCCGCATCCCACAAACGGCAGTTATCTGGTGAAAATTCATCTGCTAAGATAATCTTGCCATCCTTGTCAAAACCGAACTCTAGCTTAAAGTCAATCAACTTGAGGCCAATCTCAGCAAACCAGACTTTCAAAAGTTCATTGATACGACGGGTTTCTTCCTTCAAGTAGGCAATCTGCTGGTCATCCGCAATCTGTAGGAATTTCACATGCTCATCATTGATGAATGGATCATCCAAATCATCATTTTTGTAGTAAAATTCGACAATCGGAGTCTCAAATGCGATTCCTTCGTCTACACCAAAACGTTTTGAAAAGGAACCAGCCGTGTAGTTGCGAAGCACGACTTCCAAAGGAATAATCTTAACCTTTTTATTGAGTTGTTCTGTATCTGAAAGTTTCTCCACAAAGTGAGTCGCCACACCAGCCGCATTTAATTTCTCAAAAATAAAAGATGAAATCTGATTATTCAACACTCCCTTACCAGCAATCTGCTCCTTCTTAACACCATTGAAAGCAGTCGCCTGATCCTTGTAAGTTGAAATAATAAGATTTTCATCCTCAGTTGTATAGATATCTTTAGCTTTTCCCGAATAGATCAATTGTTTTGACATTTTAAAGTTCGCCTTTCGTATTACTTGAGCACATTTTACCATAAAAAACCAAAAAATACAAGAATTTAACCGAATGAATATCAGATGTGTTTCAAAAATTGTAAAGAAAAAACTGCAAGAAGGATTTTTCTCACAGTTTTAAAATTATTTAATTCTGAAAATACGAACATTACTCTTTGTTCAAAAATTGATCCAAATAATAACGCAGGTAACTTTTCTTGCCCGTAATCATCTGCAGGCGACCTTCCACCCCGTACCGAAGTTTTTCAGCCTGCTCCGAAGTTAGATTAGTCTCCGCCTCGATTTTAAAGAAATTCCCTTTTTCAGTCTTGGTAGCTGTCGCATCAATACTTGTAATAGTAGAATCTAGGAAAATTTGATTCTTGGCATCATGAGTCGTAGTATAGCGAACAGAATCACCGACCTTGATCCTTGCTACATCCTTTGAACTGAGATAAGCTGTAAGTTTGGCTTTCCCTTCTTTTTCCAAGGATGGATAGAGTTGGGCTAGTAGGGTACCTTCTGCAACCATGGTAGAATCACTGGTCTCAGGATTAAGATGAAGCACCCCATCCTCACTGGCCGTAATTTTCCCCTTGTCTAAAAGATTTCCCTGAACCTTCTTACCCGATTCTGCCTCCAAGATTTTCTGGTCTAGAAGGGTCAATTCCTGACCAACCTTAGCCAAGTGTTGGGATTTGAGAGACTCCAATTGACTGCTTAAGCCTGACGCATAGGCTTGCTGGGTACCTGAACCTGCATACTGAACACGGTAAGTAGCAAGACTGGATTCTAACTGAGAGAGCTGTGCTTCTACCTGAGCAACAGCCTGGGCCTTAGATTGCGGATTTTCCTCGCCCTGAGACTTATAGGACTGGTAGAGAGAGTAGGCTAGATTCTGACTGGCCAAGGAAGCACCTGTTTCAATAGCTGACTTAGCTGTCTGGTAATCGCGAATTTTAGCCTCTGTTTGGCTGATAAGGTTGCCGATTTCGGCTTGGGTTTGGCTAGCTGCTGCATTCTGGGACGCGATGGTCTCATTTTGTTGCGATGTACTAGCCCTAAGACTGCCTGCTTGGCTGAGGTAGTCGCGAAAGGTGGCTTGGTAGCCAAATTTATCCTCCTCTGGAAAGTGGTTCTCCCCTTCTTGCAGACTCTTTTGCAAATACTCCAATTGCTTTTTTTGATCCTTGAGCATGTCCAACTGACTAGCATAGGCCTCCGCTTGGACACCCTCTGCCCCTTCTTGATATTGAACCAACAGTTCTCCCTTTTTAACCAGCTTATTTTCTTCCAAATGATTGACAAGAATACGATTGTTGCTAGTTGACTGGATATTTGCAAGGATTCGACTAGGCTCAATAGTAGCTCTAGTAGACAAACTCATCTCCTTCTCTGCAAAAGTTGCAAATCCAAGCAAAAACACGAGCAGAAGGGACATGGGGACAATCACCCGACTGGAAAAATTATGGTAACGACGATTATAAAACTCCGCACTTTCTAAAAATTCTGGTTTCATCCTCTCCTCTTTCTAGCTATTCACCAAATGGGCGTAAAATCCACCCTGTGCAAGCAAATCAGCATGCTTTCCTTCTTCAACAATCTTGCCCTGATCCAAGACAACAACCTTCTCTGTCCGCTCAGCAATGGTCAAGCGGTGGGCGATGAAAATCAAGGTCTTGTCTAAAGCCATAAGATTATCGACAATTCGCTTCTCTGTCAGAATATCTAAACTGCTGGTCGCCTCATCCAAAATCAAGACCGGTGCATCTGTCAAGAGAGCACGCGCCAGAGCGATTCTCTGACGTTGACCACCTGAAATCCCTGCTCCATCCGAAGTCAATTCTGTTTGGTAATTCAGTGGCATGCGCTCAATATCCTCCCGAATCTCTGCCAATTCGACTGCCCGTAAGATATCCTCTTGAGTCGTTCCTTCCTTGGCTCCAAGGAGAAGATTCTCCAAAATCGTTCCGTTAAAGACATAGGGCTGTTGAGGCAGATAATTAATATACTGGCGCAGAGCCTTTTTATCAATCTGATTGAGATTGACACCACCCAGACTAATCTCTCCCTGACTTGGGTCGTAAAAATTAACCATCATCTTGGCCAAAGTCGTCTTACCTGACCCTGAAATCCCCACAAAAGCCACCTTAGACCCTTGCGGAATGGTCAAATTGATGTCTGACAGGACGTCTCGACCATAGCCATACTTGTAGGAAACCTGTTTGAAGGTCATCTCTCCCTTCATCAAGCTCAAATCCTCAACTGTTTTCTTCTCCTCAAACTCAGAAGCTACCAGATACACTTCATTTAGACGGTTATTGGCAACCTGCGCTGTCTGAAGCTTGGTTTGCAGATTGATGATATTTTCCAAAGGATTGGTAAAGTAAACAAGCAAGGTATTATAGGTAATCAACTGCCCCAAACTCATCTTTCCATCCATGACCAGAACAGCTCCCATCCAGAGAATGCCGACATTGAGCAAGAGATGGGCAACCTTTTTTAGAGCCTTTTGCTGACTCTCTGCCCGACTATAGGTAAAGGATTTTTTCAGATAATCCACAAATTCCTTATCAATCTTTTGGTAACGCTGACTTTCACTGGTCAAGGACTTAATGGTCTCAATACCGTTGATATCCTCGATGATAGAAGAAGACAGAACCGCATTGGCTTCCATGGTATTCCGATTCATCTTTTCAAACGGCTTCATAAAGGCAAAGATAATCACTGTGTAGATAGGAAGTGCCAATAAGGTCATAAAAAAGAGATTGGTATTTTGTGAAAATAAAACAAGGGAAATAATGACAACCGTTGACACATCTAGGAAAATCGAAAGAATGGTCGAAGCCAGCGCATCGATGATACTGTTAGCATCTGTAAAACGAGACACGATTTCCCCTGTTCTGCGTGTCGCAAAAAAGGACATAGGCAGGTGAAAAACATGCTTGATATAGGACAAAATCACATCAATCGACAAGCGTTGCCCCAAAACAAGCAAGAGATACTCCTGAGCATAAGACAAGATCTGCTGGAGGATATAGACGATGACCAAACCAATAGAAATAATCCCCAACGTCGAACGCATCTGATCTGGCACATAGGTATCAATGATAGACTGCAAATAATAAGAACCCACAATGTTAATCAAGGTGACCAAGAGTGTTGCCAAAACGATATTGGCAATCAAACCACGCTGCTTCACTAATATAGGGATAAAAGAGAGCAGACCATTCTTTTGATCCTTATGAGGCTTATAGTCTGGACTAGGTGCCATAAAAAGAGTCACTCCTGTCCATTCTTCCGCAAAACGCTCACGTGGCAGTTTGGTCAATTTCACCCCAGGATCTGGATCGGCAATATGAATGCTGTCCTTATCCTGCCCAGTCACCACATAGTAGTGGAGCAATTTCCCTTCCTTAAGCACATGGGCAACAAAAGGAAAAGTCAAATCTGGCAAGTCAAAGAGCGTCATATCCGCCTTGATCGCTCGCGTCTCAAAGCCAATCTCCTCTGCCACCTTGACCAAGCCCAAGGCCGTCGTCCCATCCATGGTCGTCTTGGCCAATTCGCGCAAGTGAGCCAAAGAATAATAACTACCATAGTAGCCAAAAACCATGGCTAATGAAGCTACACCGCAGTCCATCTGATCCACCTGCGGACGATAGTGACGTTTCCCAAATTTCATATTCATCTCCTTTTTCCTAAACTTATACTCAATGAAAATCAAAGAGCAAACTAGG
>NZ_KV794182.1:55916-70569 GCF_001808665.1 Streptococcus sp. HMSC070B10
AACTAGGAAACTAGCCGCAGGTTGCTCAAAGCACGGCTTTGAGATTGTAGATAGAACTGACGAAGTCAGTAACATCTACACGGCAAGGCGACGTTGACGTGGTTTGAATTTGATTTTCGAAGAGTATAAACTCATCTGATAACAACTATCTTACCCCAATTCCCAAACAAAAACTGGACTTCCTTCCCAAATGCGCCTATCTACCTCCCAAATGCACTTTTGGGATAAAAAAATAGGCAGAACAAATGTCCTACCTAAAATATATGTTTATTTCTTTTTCTTCCTAATTCTTTTGTCAATCATATACAAAACGATAATCGAAAATAGCGGTGGTACAATATAACTCTTTTCACTCATTGTCAGCTGAAATCCCAGAGTTGCTAGTATCTTAAAGATGAAAATATTCATCAAAAATAGAAAAACAAATACTAAAAAATATCCTAAAACCTTCTTCATTTCTTTTCTTCAACTTTCCTAATTTCTACACCTATTTTATCAAAAATACATGTAAAACTCCAAATAAACACCTCAATTGCACTTTCTTGGCAAAAAAATAGGCAGAACAAGCGCCCTGCCTAAAATATATATTTATAAAGATTAAATTGTCAAATAGAATGTTGATTTACATTCTTAGCAATATGCAACTCTTCTTATCTTGCTTCTTGCTATTCTTTACTTTTGACGACTTCTACCACATCTCCTACACTTTGGAGTTGGTCAATTTCCTCATCACTGATTTCGATATTAAATTCATCTTCCAGTGTCAAGATAAACTCCATCAAGTCAACTGAGTCAGCATCCAAGTCGTCTTTCAGACTCAAGGATTCTGTCACGACAAAGTCCTCTCCCTGTCGCTCTTGGATAATGGTCACAATACGGTCAAAAATTTCTTTTTCTGTCATCTCTTTTATTCTCCTGAAAATTCACGCGCAGTTTGGGCAACTACGTCTGTTTCTAGCATGGTACGAATCTGACGAATCGTACTGTACACAGCCTTGGCATCGCTGGAGCCATGAGTCTTGACAACAGGTGCCTTAACACCAAACAAGACCGCTCCACCAACATCTGAGTAATTGAGCTGTTTTTTCAAACCTCTGAGGCTGTCCTTGAGAAGGAGGGCGCCTAGTTTCGCTCGGAGACCACCACCAGTGATGGAGTTCTTGAGCAAGCCCATGATTCCCATAGCTGTCCCTTCAATGGATTTGAGCACAGCGTTTCCCGTGAAACCATCTGCCACGACCACATCCGCAACGCCATTCATCAAATCACGCGCTTCCACGTTTCCGATAAAGTTTAAACTTTCATCAGTAGTCAGTAATTCATAGGTTTCCTTACGAAGCGGGTCGCCCTTGCTACTCTCTGTTCCGTTATTGAGCAAGCCAACACGTGGTTTCGCAATTCCACGGACATTTTTAGCATAGAAGGAACCTAGAACCGCGTATTGATGGAGGTGCTGAGCTGTATTTTCCGCATTAGCACCGAGGTCCAGCATGTCAAAACCTCTCCCATCTACAGTCGGCAATGTTGACATAAGCCCAGGGCGATCAATGTTCTTGATACGACCCACGATGAAGAATCCTGCTGCTAGTAAAGCACCTGTATTCCCAGCTGAGAGAACAGCGTCTGCCTCTCCATCTTTGACAGCCTTGGCCGCCAATACCATACTAGCGTTTTTTTTCTTCCGAATAGCTCTCGTCGGTTCATCGTCTGAATCAATCTTCTCATCCGTATGAATAATGCTGACGCGCTCCGTCGCTGTCAGATATTGCTTGATTTTAGCTTCATCTCCGTAGAGTTGAACCTCGATATCTGAAAAGTCAGCTAGGGCTTGATTGACACCCTCAACGATGGCCTGAGGTGCGTAATCGCCCCCCATGGCATCTACTGCGATTTTTTTCATTTCTTTTCCTCTTTTAGTAATTGTCCCCAGTCTGCTAGGGAATCAATAAATTTCTTTGATTTTAGGTGAATCCCAACGTACTCTTCGTAGAGCTGATCCATAAATTGGCGTAGCTCTTGCTTGATTTCAGGCTTGAGCGAAATGGTCTCCAAAGTCTCAAAATCAATGGCTTGAAATTGATTGAGCAGATAAGGGATATTGGGATTGAGATGGCAACGTCTCTCATCCTCATGATAATGCTCTGGGCAAAGACAAGCTCCATATTTGAAAGAAAAGTCAAAAGCCTGACCAACCTGATGACAAAAGACACACTCATTAAAATTGAGACTAATACCAAATCGAGTCAAGATTTGAATTTCAAAAATATTGGTCAAAACCTGATAATCCAAGCCCGCTTCCATCAACTCCAAAGTCTTTTGCAAAAAAGCAAACAAGGGAGCATCCTGCTGATTATCCTGCAAACTCGCATCTGCAAGAGCTGCTACGTAGGTCGCATAGGCCATGACAAAGAGATCACTATTAATCTTGGGAAAGGTCATGACCTCATGATAGTCCTCGATGTAGCTGAGCCCGTCATCATTGATTCGCAAGAGAAATCGTGCCAGCACCAAGGGCTGAATAACAGGAGCCAGTTTGGATTGACCTGCGTGTTTGACGAAAAACATGCGCTTGCCAGCCTGCTCTGTAAAAATCTTGACTAGCTTGTCATCCTCACGAAAATTGCGATTGTAGAGCACCAAGCCTTGACTCGTAATAGACTGAATCATGCTTCTCTCATGTACTCCTCAAGCCGTTTCATGGCTTCTTTGATAGTCTCCATGCTAGCCGCATAAGACAGACGCACATAGCCTTCCCCATAACGCCCAAAGGCGGCACCAGGGATAAAGGCAACGGCCTTCTTCTGAGCAAAATCCTTCAGAAAAGCAAAGGAATCTTGATTGTAACCCGCTGGAATCTTAGCAAAGATATAGAAGGCACCGTCTGGTTTGATAATCGCAAAACCAAGAGCAGTCATTTTCTCGATAATATAGTCTCGTCGCTGGATGTATTCCTTCTTCATATGTTCCGCATCGTTTTTACCAGCCGTCAAGGCTTCTACTGCAGCATGTTGGGCCATGGTATTTGCGGCAGTGACCAAGTACTGGTGACTCTTGATTAACTGGGCTGTGAAGGTCGCAGGAGCGAAAATCAGCCCCAAACGCCAACCGGTCATAGCATGCGATTTAGACAAACCATTGATAATAATAGCCTGATCTCTCAACATGGTTCCTAGAGACACATGGGCTTCGCCTGTGTAGGTCAATTCTGAGTAAACCTCATCACAGACAACAAAAATCTCATACTTGCGTAAAACAGCTGCCAAGGCTTCCAACTGCTCCCGACTATAGGTAATTCCTGTCGGATTGGCTGGATAGTTGAGAATAACCGCTTTGAGCTTGTCACCCTGCTCCAAAATGGCCTTTTCCAATATCTCTGGAGTCAAGACAAACCCATTTTCAGTTGTATCAATCTCGACAATCTCTGCCCCAACTAGATTGACAATCGGTTCATAGCCTGGGTAAGCAGGAGCTGGCAAAAGCACCTTGTCTCCCTCTTCCAAAATAGCTGTCAAAGTAGCAGATAAAGCCTCTGTCGCCCCAATTGTAACCAAGATTTCATTTTCAGGAGCATAGTCCAGTTGGTACTTTTCCTTAACAAAATCACTGGCTGCCTGACGTAAAGTCAGCAGACCACTCATCCCTGTATAGTAGGATTGGTTCTGGTCAATGGCTCGCTTAGCCGCCTCCTTGACATGATCTGGCGTTGTAAAATCAGGTTCCCCCAAGGTCAAACGCAAGACCCCAGGAATCTCAGAAATAGCCTGATCAAACTGACGAATCAACGAAACTTGAATCTTATCTAACTGTTTATTAAAGCGCTTAGTTAAGTCCATAGATACCTCCCACTTTCAAAACGTATCTCTATTATACTACAAAAGCCCCCCGACCGCAAAAATACATGATAGAATAGCTTTCCACTTTCTATTTTACTTTTCCTGTTTACAGGTCTATAATGGTAACAGATTCTATTTGGAGGTTTTTATGTCATTTCTATCAAAAAATGGAGCAGGCATCTTGGCCTGCCTTCTCATTTCAATCGTATCTTGGTACTTAGGAGGATTCTTCCCTGTGATTGGCGCGCCTGTTTTTGCGATTTTTATGGGAATGCTCCTACACCCCTTTCTCTCGCCTTATAAACAACTGGATGCGGGATTGACCTTTAGTTCTAAAAAATTGCTCCAGTATGCCGTTATCTTGCTTGGTTTTGGTCTCAATATCTCGCAAGTCTTCGCAGTCGGACAATCTTCACTCCCTGTCATCCTGTCCACCATTTCAATAGCCTTGATTGTTGCCTACCTCTTCCAGCGCTTCTTTGCACTGGACACAAAACTGGCTACCTTGATTGGAGTGGGTTCTTCTATCTGTGGGGGCTCTGCCATTGCAGCGACAGCGCCCGTTATCCATGCCAAGGAAAAGGAAGTAGCCCAAGCCATTTCCGTTATCTTTTTCTTCAATGTCTTGGCTGCGCTCATCTTTCCAACCCTAGGTACCTGGCTTCATCTATCCAATGACGGCTTCGCCCTCTTTGCAGGGACTGCGGTCAATGACACTTCCTCTGTAACCGCCACAGCCAGCGCCTGGGACAGTCTCTACCAGACCAATACCCTCGAATCTGCAACCATTGTCAAACTTACGCGGACTCTGGCTATTATCCCCATCACTCTCTTTCTCTCCTACTGGCAAAGTCGCGAGCAAAAAAATAAGCAAGGATTGCAACTGAAAAAAGTCTTCCCACTTTTTATCCTTTACTTTATCCTTGCATCTCTCCTAACCACCCTACTGACCTCTCTCGGTGTGTCCAGTAGTTTCTTTACCCCTCTCAAACAACTTTCCAAATCCCTCATTATCATGGCCATGAGTGCTATCGGGCTCAAAACCAATCTGATAGCTATGGTCAAATCCAGCGGAAAATCAATTGTTCTTGGAGCCATCTGTTGGATTGCCATCATCCTTACTAGTCTTGGTATGCAGACCCTTATCGGCATTTTCTAACACAAAAGGTAGCCCACCAGCTACCTTTTTCTTATGCTTCCTCAATCAAGCGTGTATGCTCTCTCTTAATACAACGATTCATCACGATATCATCACATCCACCAGCACGCAAGATTTCTTCCGCTTCTAGACTTTCAAGTCCTAGCTGTGCCCAAAAAATCTTGGCATTAGCCTTGAGAAAATCACGCGCCACATCTGGCAAAAACTCACTGCGCCGGTAAACATTAACAATATCTACAGAAAAAGGAATCTCTGCTAGGCTAGCATAAGCCTTTTCACCCAAGATTTCACCACCTTCTACCTTGGGATTGACTGGGATGATTTTATAACCCCGAGCCTGCATTTCCTTGGTCACTCGATTGCTAGTTGTTTCCTCACGATCTGACAACCCCACTACAGCAAGGGTTTTACTCGTTGCGAGATACTGACGAATCACACCATCACTTGGATTGATAAATTCTTGACTCATAGAAATCCTCCTTTTTCATCAGTATAGCATATTTTGAAAAGGCTTGCAGATTTTTAATATAAAAACCTCCTAGCAGTTCATTCACTTCTGCTAGGAGTATGTTTTATTCTAAGTGAAAACTTAAATCTTTTTCTCAATACTAAAAAGTGGAGAAAGTGGGCGTTTTTCATGAATACGTACGATAGCATCCCCCAATAAATGAGCGATTGAAATCTGCTCAATCTTATCGATCAAACGCTCTTCTGGGAGATAGATGGTATCCAAAACAACCAATTTCTTAATAGCTGATTTTTGGATATTGTCCATAGCAGGACCAGAAAGAACTGGGTGCGTACAGCTTGCATAGACTTCAACAGCACCAGCTTCCGCAAGGGCATCTGCCGCATGACAAATGGTTCCAGCCGTATCAATCATATCATCAATCAAGATACAAGTCTTGCCTTCAACCTTACCGATGATGTTCATGACTTCACTAGTATTCATCTTATCAACGCTACGACGTTTGTCAATGATAGCGATAGATGTTTTCAAAAATTCTGCCAACTTACGAGCACGAGTCACCCCTCCATGGTCTGGGCTGACAACCACATAGTCAGAACCAACCATACCACGACGCTCAAAATAATCTGCAATCAGAGGAGCTCCCATCAAGTGATCCACAGGAATATCAAAGAATCCTTGAATCTGTGCAGCATGCAAGTCGATGGTCAATAAACGATCCACTCCAGCTACTTCAAGCATATTTGCGACAAGTTTTGAAGTGATTGGCTCACGCGCTCTCGCCTTTCTATCCTGACGTGCATACCCATAGTAAGGCATAACAACATTGACAGATTCTGCACTGGCACGCTTCAAAGCATCCACCATAATCAAAATTTCAAGCAGATTGTCATTTACAGGCGAGCTAGTTGATTGTAGGATAAAAACGTGTTTCCCACGGATTGATTCTTCGATGTTGACCTGAATCTCTCCATCTGAAAATTGGCGAACACTTGATTTCCCCAACTCTATCCCAATCTCCTGCGCTACACGTTTTGCCAATTCTTGATTAGAAGAAAGGGCAAACAGCTTTAAATCAGAAAAAGACATGATTTCCTCCGGTATATATGTATCGCTTGTGCTTTTCACAAGATTTTTCCATCTACCATTGTAGCGCTTTTTGCACTATTTTTCAATCAAAAATAAAAGAAGGGCACCATATTTGTGCCCTTGCATCATTCTTTTGAAAAATATTCTAGTTCATCAACTCATTGTGCTTCTCAACAAAGCGATAAGCCTGATAAAAACCATAGAGAGTAACAGCCGTAACCACTGGAATCGCTAAGGGCAACTCTGTCTCCAACTCCACAAAAGGAGAGTTAAACAAGAAATGAGTTCCCAAGGCTAAACCTAGGAAAATAAGCCCCTGTTTCTTGCCAACCTTCTGCCCTTTATAGGCTCTGTAAAGCAAGTAAACACCTACTACCGCCAAACCTGAAAAAGTCCAGTGAGAAGCAATTCCTGAGATAATACGCTCTAAAATCCTTGAAATGGTAAAATCAAAGCCCTCTGGCAAATCCGTACGAATATAGCCAATATCCTCAATCATTTGGAATCCCAAACCAGAAGCAATTCCTAGTAAAAACAAAGATTTTAATTTTCGCACAGGAATCAAAGCCAAAACAAAGACAAGTGGCAACAATTTCAAGGGTTCTTCTACCAAAGGAGCCACAATCGCACTTTCAAAGGCATTTAAAAATGCACTATCTGGGAAAAGAACGCCCAGTAAATCATGGATATAGGTATTAGCAAAGCTAGATAGCCAGCCTGAAAGGAACATCCCACCCAATAAAGACAAGATCAAGGCCTTCTTTGGCAATTCCCATTTTTTCCCAATACGGAAAAGGAAATAAAGAGCTGGAATCATGTAAAAGAGAGCTAGAAAGATAGAAACTCCCATTAGGCCATATTCCGCACCTGACATAGAGCCGTCAGTATAGTAGATGGTTTCATACTGTAAACCAATACATAGCAATAAGATAAAAATAAATAAAATACTGTTTTTCTTCATATACTTTCTTTCTAAATGAAGTATTTATAATTCTACGACTGTCATCCTTCCTGTATCCACATCGTAAACCGCACCTGAAATAACAACATCATCTGGGATTAGAGGAGTTTCCTGTAGCAATCTCATATCCTCACGAACACTTTCATCAATGTCTTGAAAAGGCAAAAAGTCCTTGTCAGAAACATCCACTCCTAGTTCTTTTTTCAAATACTCCTGAAAAGGACCATTTTCAAATGTCTGTGCACCACAGTCTGTATGATGGAGCACCACAATTTCCCTTGTCCCCATTTGTTGCTGGGAAATCACAAGCGAGCGAATCATATCATCTGTCACTCGCCCTCCAGCATTCCGCAAAATATGAGCATCTCCCAGAGCCAACCCAAGAGCTGGCGCAACGTGTAAACGCGAGTCCATACAAGTTACGATTGCAACCTTGGTCTTTGGTTTGATTGATAAATGAAGATCTCCATGCAGTTCTACATAGGCTTGATTGGCTTTTAAAAAATTTTCAAAATAGGACATAACAACTCACTTTCTAGTCTATCAGATAATTTGAACACCAAATTATTTATATCCTATCTTACCATCTTTTCTTTGTCTTGTCAGTTGTCAACCTTCATATAAAAAAACTGGGACAGAGACATCCAGCTTCTAGCTTGGGCTTCTGTCCTAGTTTTATTTTATGAACCTTTTTGGATATACTTATTGAGCGATCCTGCAAAGCTCTGAAGATTGAGACTTTGTACGTAGACCTCACCAGTTCCTCGGAAGGTATTCACCACTCCTTCGCCTGTACCAATAGACTGCCAGAAGCTATTTTCTAAGTGGATATTATAGTCCAAAGATTGACTCCAAGCCACCACATGGGCATTGTCAATGGTTATTTCTTGGTTTTGTAGCTCAATTTTCTTGATAGAGCCAAAAGCATTGGCCAAGAGAGTTCCCTGGCCTTGGGTAGTCATCACAAAGAGACCGCCTTGCCCTCCGAACAGAGCTTTACCAATAGACTGACTCTCCATAGTATAGGAAGCTGTACCATCAAGAGCTAGAAAAGCCCCATCATTCAGTCGATATTGTTTTTCACCTAGTTCAAGAGCAATTACTTGCCCAGGAGTATCTGGTGCTAGAGCAAGGTTCCCGTTATCAGACTCTGCTACAGCTTGAGTAATGAAGGTGCTTTCACCAGAAACCATTGAACGTCCTACAGCTTTAACAAAACGTCCCAAACCTGAACCGCTAGCATTGAGCTGGGTATTGAGACTTACGTTAGGCGTGTGGTAAACCATACTACCTCGCTGGATATAGACGGTTTCTCCTTGATTGAGTGACAACTCTACCAAAGGAAATTGCATATGACTGTCCATAGAAAATTTCATAAGAAATTCCTCCTTGTTTTAATAAATGTTAGCAATAAAATAATTAGTCATCTAAAGCTGACCATAACTATTAGGAGAATACCTTTTTCAAGACTTCCTGAATCGTTGTCACCCCAATAACTTGAATTTCCTTAGGTGGAGTGATTCCTGTCAAGGAATTTTTGGGTACATAAATCTTAGTAAAGCCCAGTTTAGCAGCTTCATTAATACGCTGCTCGATACGATTCACGCGCCGAATTTCTCCCGTCAAACCAAGTTCTCCCACAAAACATTCCTGAGGGTTGGTTGGCTTGTCCTTGTAGCTCGAAGCAATAGCAACAGCGACGGCTAAGTCAATGGCAGGTTCATCCAATTTGACACCACCAGCAGATTTGAGATAGGCATCCTGATTTTGCAAGAGAAGCCCTGCACGCTTTTCTAAAACAGCCATAATCAGACTCGCACGATTAAAATCAAGTCCTGTCGTCGTACGCTTGGCATTTCCAAACATAGTCGGTGTCACCAAAGCCTGTACCTCCGCTAGAATAGGACGTGTCCCCTCCATAGTGACAACGATTGACGAACCAGTCGCTCCATCCAAACGCTCCTCTAGAAAAACTTGACTCGGATTGAGGACCTCAACCAAACCGCCCGACTGCATCTCAAAAATCCCAATCTCATTAGTGGAGCCAAAACGGTTTTTGACCGCTCTTAAAATACGGAAGGTATGGTGGCGTTCCCCTTCAAAGTAAAGCACCGTATCCACCATATGCTCCAACATACGAGGCCCAGCTAAAGTTCCTTCCTTGGTCACATGCCCTACGATAAAGATGGCAATGTTATTAGTTTTGGCCAGTTGCATGAGCTCAGCCGTCACCTCACGCACCTGAGAAACAGATCCCTGTACCCCTGAAATCTCAGGAGACATAATGGTTTGAATTGAGTCAATAATGAGAAAGTCTGGCTGTATTCTCTCTACCTCTGCGCGAACACTCTGCATATTGGTCTCTGCATAGAGATAAAACTCGCTATCAATATCTCCCAAACGCTCTGCACGTAGTTTAATCTGCTGAGCAGACTCCTCCCCACTGACGTAGAGAACAGTCCCCACTTGAGACAACTGGGTTGAGACTTGTAAGAGAAGGGTTGATTTCCCGATTCCAGGATCCCCACCAATGAGGACAAGACTTCCCGGTACCACTCCGCCTCCAAGCACACGGTTAAATTCCTCCATCTCCGTCTTGGTTCGATTAACGTTGATTGAAGTCACCTCAGTCAGTTTCATGGGCTTGGTTTTCTCACCTGTCAAGGACACACGCGCATTCTTTACCTCGGCAACCTCAACCTCTTCTACAAAAGAAGACCAAGACCCACAGTTGGGGCATCGTCCCAGATATTTAGGGGAATTATACCCACAATTTTGACATACAAATGTCGCTTTTTTCTTTGCGATGATAAACCTCTTTCTATATCTCTAACTCACACTCAATCACTTGGCAAAAATCAATCTTCTCATTTGGCACAAACTGGCGCATGAGCATTCGATGAGCAACAACTACCACAGTCTGATGTTCTCGATACTTAGCCATGCATTCTAGAAAACGAGACTTCATCTCTTTAGCTGTCTCATATTGAATGGGGCTATTAGGAAGTAACTCCCCCTTATTTTCTAGAAACATAGTACGAGCTTTTTCAAAATTATCTGTGCCACTTTCATAGACCTGCCATTCATGTAATAATGGCTCCACTCTCAAAGGAAGTCCCGTAGCACAGGATACATAAAAAGCCGTTTCTAAAGCTCGCGTCACTGCAGAAGACACCAGGATATCAGCTGAGCCAAACAAAGGATTTTTGCTCAGTTCCTGGGCTTCCTGCCGTCCCTTCTCAGATAAGGGTGCCAAATCTATCCCAAATCCCATATAAGAACGCTCCTCTAACTCACGGTAATCTGGCTCTCCATGACGTACAAAGATAATCTTCATTCTAGTGCCCTGTTGATCCAAATCCACCAGTTCGAACGCCATCAGCAGCATCTCCATCTGCGATTAAGAAAGGCGCAAAGACAGCCTGAACCACACGTTCCCCAACTTCAAGAACAACCTCTTGATCTGTAATATTCTTCATCTGAGCAAAAATATGCCCTTCATTCCCAGGATTTCCATAATAATCCCCATCAATGACCCCAACTGAATTAATCAAGACCAAACCCTTCTTACGAGGATTTGAAGAGCGATCATAGAGATAGAGAACCTCAGTCGGCTGCATATAAGCCTTAACCCCTGTCGGAACCAATACAATCTCTCCTGGCGCAATCACAGTCCGTTCCGCAACCTTTAAGTCGTAACCAGCCGCATGCGCTGTCTCACGCTTTGGCAATAAATTCTCATCTGTAAAACTCGAAACCAATTCAAAACCACGAATTTTCATAATTTTCTCTTTTCTATTATCATTTATTCTAGATTATTCTATCTTATTTATTCGGAAAAAGCACGAAAAAAAGAGCACACAATTCAAATCGCTTAGGGCTGCTGGATTCCTCCCCTGACCCGCTTCACGCAGAACTGTTGCTCCACTATTTATTATATCACATTCCTATTCATTTTAAAAGCAAAATTATTTTTTCCGTCTATTTCTAAAAAAGTCCTGCATAATAGCTGCGCATTCATCTTCCAAAATTCCCGTTTCAACCTCCACACGATGATTGAGACGCTCATCTGTCAAGATATCGTACAAACTCCCAGCAGCGCCAAATTTCTGGTTTTTAGCCCCATAGACCACGTTTGGAATACGGGCGAGGCCAATCGCCCCACTACACATGACACACGGCTCAATAGTCACAAAAAGCGTGCAATCAAGCAAGCGCCAGCTCTCCTCACTCAGATTCGCATTCTCTATGGCCATAATTTCCGCATGCATAACCGCCCGTTGCAATTCCTCGCGTGCATTATGCCCACGACCAATAATTTCCCCATCCTTGACAATGACACAACCAATTGGAATTTCATCGTGTTCAAGAGCAACCTCAGCCTCTCTCAAAGCTTCCCTCATAAAGACTTCTTTTTCTTCAACTGTATAATTCATCAATTTCCCTTTTACTACTTATCGATTTTATTATTATATCATGAATCCCAAGACAAAAAAAGCCACCGAATGCGGTGACTTTATAGGGAGATTATTATGAAAAAGAAAAGTTTAGGATATTTGTTACAACAAGTTAGGAGGTCTTCTTGTAACTGTCTATAGTATACCCGACCTATCTTAAACAAATCTTAAAAATCTCTTAAGACCAAACACTTTCTAAAATATTTGTTTGTTCACGACCAGGACCTACTGAGAAAGTAGAAATACGAACACCAACCAATTCGCTCACACGACGAACATAGTTACGCGCATTCTCAGGAAGATCTTCCAAATTACGAACTCCGGTAATATCTTCTGACCAACCTGGCAACTCTTCATAGATAGGCTTGCAACGCTTCAATTGCTCAAGACTAGCTGGATAGTAGTCAATACGTTGACCATCAAGATCATAGGCCACACAGATTTTCACTGTATCCAAACCACTCAAAACATCGATAGAGTTCAATGAAAGGTTCGTAATACCAGAAACACGGCGGCTATGACGCATCACAACTGAGTCAAACCAACCCACACGACGTGGACGACCAGTTGTTGTACCATATTCATGACCCACTTCACGGATACGTTCTCCCACTTCATCAAACAACTCAGTTGGGAATGGACCGTCTCCTACACGACTCGTATAAGCCTTACATACACCTACAACCTTGTCAATCTTACTTGGACCAACACCTGAACCAATCGTAACACCACCAGCCACAGGGTTTGATGACGTAACAAATGGATACGTACCTTGGTCTATATCTAGCATAACACCTTGTGCACCTTCAAAAAGCACACGTTTACCGTTATCAAGCGCATCATTCAAAATAACAGATGTATCTGTCACATATTTCTTGATTTGTTGACCATATTCATAATATTCTTCAAAAATATCATCAAAAGCAATCGCTTTACTGTCATACAATTTTTCAAAAAGACGATTCTTTTCAGCAAGGTTACGTTCTAAACGCTCACGGAAAATATCTTTATCTAAAAGATCTGCAATACGAATCCCAACACGAGCAGCCTTGTCCATATAAGCTGGACCAATTCCCTTGATTGTAGTCCCAATCTTATTGTCGCCCTTAGCTTCTTCTTGCAAACGGTCTAACTCAATATGATAAGGCAAAATAACATGCGCGCGATCAGAAATACGCAAATTATCAGTTGTCACACCCTCCTCATGAAGATAGCTCAACTCTTTCACAAGAGATTTAGGATTTACAACCATACCATTCCCAATAACAGAGATTTTTTCAGGGAAGAAAATTCCAGATGGAATCAAGTGCAACTTAAATTTCTTACCATCAATCACAATCGTGTGACCTGCATTATCACCACCTTGGTAACGTGCAATCACTTCTGCATTCGCTGAAAGGAAGTCTGTAATCTTCCCTTTACCTTCATCACCCCATTGGGTACCTACAACAACAACTGAAGTCATAATTTTGTCTGAGCCCTCAGGCTCTTCCTTTCTCACATACATGGCAGGACTCTCACCTGCAATTATATCTTACAATTTATTATAAGAAAAAATCGCCTTTTTATCAAGAAGAAACAATAGAAAGATTTGCTATTTCCAACTATTAAAAAATGATTTAGAAAAAATTCCGACTATTTATCATTATTTTCCCACAAAAAGTTAAATTTGTTCGGAAATTAACTCATACTGTCTCAACAAGCAACAAAACCCTGTTTCATTATCATCTTTTCAAGATACAAACGATAAGCAACACGATAATGGTAAACGATAAAATCCCTACGACACCCAATGCCATATCGAACTAAATAATAAATCAAAAATTTAAAATGAAAATGTTCCCATTCCCAACTATCACCAAAGAAAGTAGCATACTCTTCTTCGATACTGTTATAGAAATCTGTCATCTGATCATAAATACTTTGTAGCATAAATATATACTCCTTTTCTTTTTATGACCTTATTCTAACAAAAAATTATAAACAGATATTATCAATTCCTGAATTGCTCAAATACCAACCTCAACAAGATAAAAAATGAGAAAGATAGACATAATAGAAACAAATATCTTATATCAAAAACAAACTATTAAATCTCTAAAAATAAAAAATTCCTATAAATGATTTATAAAATTATCCTGATAATTAGGCTCTATAATATTTGTAGTGGCTAAATCCCCTATAGATATTATGGAGCCTATTTTGTTGTAGAAAAAAGTTCCATAGAAAAAATCATATGGAATCATTACTTTTTATCATAAAACTACTTGATATCCAAGACTCAAACATCAAAATTCTAGATATTATCAATATGAATACACACAAGGAAATTATCGCTAGAATGGACTACAACGCCCCAACTTGCTCTGAGTGCGGAAATCAAATGAAGAAATATGACTTTCAAAAACCGTCTAAGACTCCTTACCTCAAAACGACTGGTATGCCTACTAGAATCCTCCTGAAAAAGCGCCGTTTCAACTGCTATCATTGCTCGAAAATGATGGTCTCCGAGAGTCCTATCGTCAAGAAAAATATCACGTGTCATTAGGTGCGAGAGAGATTATTAATTACATAATAAAAAAAGAGGTCGAAACCTCCTTTAATTTACTACTCCGCCAGTAGGACTCGAACCTACGACATCATGATTAACAGTCATGCGCTACTACCAACTGAGCTATGGCGGAT
>NZ_KV794183.1:0-227 GCF_001808665.1 Streptococcus sp. HMSC070B10
TCTTCTGTTTGGTAGTTAACGACTACTTGTCCTGCTTTTTCGTAAACATAAGTTACTGTAGTTGTACCTTCAACGACATCACCAGTAGCTGGTTTAGAACCGTCTTTCAACTCTTTAGCTGTTAAGTAATATTTAACACCATCTTTAGTGATTTCGTCTTTTTGGTGGTCTGCTGTGTCATATTTAGCATTTAGAGAAGCATCTGTTTCGTCTTTTTCGTCTTCAGC
>NZ_KV794184.1:0-308 GCF_001808665.1 Streptococcus sp. HMSC070B10
TTTTAGCACCTCTGATAGTACTAACAAGCGCTATTTAGGTACGCTAACGGATTTCACTGAGGCAGATAGTCAGGATCCTGGAAGTTATAAGTGGACAGCTTTATTTGGGACGACAGAGCAATCAGGTAACCTTTTACTTGACTCAAATACTGGATGGAGAAATAAACATCAGCAAGACTTCGTCTTGGCTGAACCCTTAAAATCTGGTAAGCAGTACACTTTAAGTGCTAAATGGTGGAGGAGTGATAACAGTACACTTATTTTTGGAATTCGTGAAAATCCTAGCGATAATTGGCAGTGGATAAAGC
>NZ_KV794185.1:0-22720 GCF_001808665.1 Streptococcus sp. HMSC070B10
GTTATTTTCAACTCTTACTATTATACAGACTTTTTCTGACTTGTCAAGAACTTTTTTTACATTCTACAACAAAATTTTTAATTTCTATCTAATTGTTCTCTTTTCTTGTTTTAAAATTTGGAGTATTTCTCGTTCTTTATTTCCATATGTTGGTGGGGCTGGATTCCATAAATAAGCACGATGTTCAAGAGCAAATTTCACTTCCGAATAATTGATCTTATCATAGTTTTCATAATCTATATTAGCTAAATATTTTTCAACAATAATTTCATAAATAATAAAATCTTCGAATTTTTCATAAATAGATCTGTATTTGACACTGTCTTTATCCATGAATGTAGTGAATATATATGCTTCAACGGAAAATTCTGTAGAAACTTTTTCTTTTTTCGGTTCAGAAATCATACACCTTAATATCCCTCTTAACTCTGAGTATATGTTTTTACTACTCCCAACTTGTATGCAAATTTGTGTCATATCTGATTTATCGTTATCCAAGTCTCTCTTTTTCCGAGCAAACATTGCCCACTATTTTTTCTCGTCACTTGACACCCCTTTTATCAATTTTCTTATATCTTCATTTCTTAATTCTGAGAATTTACAAATTTCTTTTAAATAGTCATATTTATTTAGATTTTCTTCTACTGACATTTTACTTACTCCTCTGTACTCTATCACTGCTATATAACAATTTTCCTTTGCTAATTATCCATTATACTTTTTTTGATTCGTTTATAATTTTTAGGTCGTAGAACTTCTATGCTTTTCTCTTAACCAACTTCACGACCGCTTCTGTCCGTGCTGTGTGAGGAAACATATCGACCGACTGGATATAATGAAGATCGTAGACTTCTACTAAGCGTACCAAATCACGAGCCAAGGTCGAAACATTACAAGAAATATAGACCATTTTTTCTGGCACATAGGTAAGAATAGTATCTAATAACTTATCATCCAGACCTGTACGTGGTGGGTCCACAATCAGAGCATCTGCTCGGTAGCCTTCCTTATACCAGCGAGGAATAATCTCTTCCGCTGTTCCAGCTTCGTAATGTGTGTTGTCAAATCCCATTCTTTTAGCATTTCGCTTGGCATCTTCAATGGCTTCTGGAATAATATCCATACCTCTTAATGTTTTAACTTTCTTTGCGAAAGCAAATCCAATCGTTCCAACTCCACAATAAGCGTCAATCAAATGGTCTTCTTTATCAACATCCAGCGCTTTTACCGCCTCGTTATAAAGAACTTCTGTTTGTTCAGGATTTAGTTGATAGAAAGCTCGAGGAGATAGTGAAAATTCATAATCGAGTACACCTTCTTGAATACTCTCTTCTCCCCAGATAATCTCTGTCTTTTCACCATAAATCTCACTGGTTTTAGCTGTATTTGTATTCACAGCTACTGTCACAACTTCTGGAAAATCTTTAATTAAATCTTTTACCAGCAGGGTTAAATTAAGCTGGCGGTTTGTAATTATAATAATCTGAACCTGTCCAGTCTTTCTAGCTCGTCGGACCATTATAGTTCTGACACCTAGAACTTTTCTCTCATCCGTGATTGGAATTTGGTGAAAAGTAAGTAATTCCGCTAGACGATTAGCAATCACTTGGGTTTCCTTGTCTTGTACCAGGCAGTCTTTCAACTCCACTAAATAGTGAGAGTTTTGTGCATATAAGCCCGCCTTGACCTGATTCTTAAATTTTCGAGTCTGAAATTGTAACTTAGCGCGGTAGTACTTTGGTTCCTGCATTCCAATCGTCGGGCGGATTTCATAGTTTTCATATCCTACAGGGGCAAATTTTTTCAGCGCTTGGTGAAGTAAGTCCGTCTTGAACTCCAGCTGCTTATCATAATGCAGGTGCATGATTTGGCAGCCTCCGCATTCATTGTAAATAGTGCAAGCTGGCACAACACGGAATTTAGACTTCTTGTTGACCTTCAGTAATTTTGCCTCAACAAAGTTACGTTTAATAGAAGTAATCTGACAATAGATATCTTCTCCTTTGAGAGCACCAGGCACAAAGACTAATGTTTTTTGATAAAAGCCGATTCCCTCACCATTAATTCCCATGCGCTTGATTTTTAATGGTATTTTTTGTTTCACTTTCAGATTCATACCCCTATCTTATCACATTTTGAGTTATAATAGAACTATGAAAATCACAAAACTTGAAAAGAAAAAAAGACTCTATCTGATGGAGCTTGATAATGGTGACAAAAGCTACATTACTGAAGATACTATTGTTCGTTTTATGTTATCGAAAGATAAGGTAATAAGCGAAGAGGAATTGAAGGATATTCAGGACTTTGCCCAATTTTCTTATGGTAAAAATCTGGCCCTCTACCACCTATCCTTTAAAGCACGCACTGAAAAAGAAGTCAGAGAATATCTGAAAAAATACGATATTGATGAAAACATCGTTTCTCAAGTCATTATTAATCTTAAAGAAGATAAGTGGATTAATGACAGCCAGTACGCTTATGCTATCATCAATGCCAATCAACTTTCAGGAGACAAGGGGCCTTATGTACTGACTCAGAAATTAGCACAAAAAGGAATTTCAAAATCTACTATAGAAGAGAACTTGAAAGAATTTGATTTTTCGGAAGTTGCTCAACGTGTTGCAGAGAAACTGCTTAAAAAATACTCTGGAAAGCTTCCTGCTCGCGCCTTGCAAGATAAGATTATCCAGAATATGACCAACAAGGGTTTTTCCTATTCTGATGCTAAAAGTGCCTTTGACGAATTGGATAGTCAAGTTGATGGAGAAACGACTCAGGAACTCATCTTCAAGGAACTTGACAAGCAATATGCTAAGTATGCTCGCAAATATGAAGGATACGAACTTAAACAGCGTTTAACCCAAGTTTTAGCACGAAAGGGCTACGATTTTTCGGATATAGCAAGCGCTCTCAGAGAATATCTTTAATATTTTCATGTAAAATTCACAGATTTTAGGTAATTTTATGGTACAATAGTAAACGATAAACTTATAAATTGTAGAAAGTTGGTTAGTTATGAAGCTTCCAAAAGAAGGCGACTTTATTACAATTCAAAGTTATAAGCATGATGGGAGTCTCCACCGAACTTGGCGGGACACCATGGTACTAAAAACAACAGAAAACGCCATTATTGGTGTCAACGATCATACACTGGTTACCGAAAGTGATGGTCGTCGTTGGGTCACTCGAGAACCGGCTATTGTTTACTTTCACAAGAAATATTGGTTTAATATCATTGCCATGATTCGTGATAATGGAATTTCCTACTATTGCAATATGGCTAGCCCCTACTATCTGGATGAAGAAGCACTGAAGTATATTGATTATGATTTGGATGTTAAAATTTTTACAGATGGGGAAAAACGTCTCTTGGACGTTGAGGAGTATGAGCGTCACAAACGCAAAATGAATTATTCTGATGACTTGGACTATATTTTAAAAGAACATGTCAAAATTCTTGTTGATTGGATTAACAATGGACGAGGTCCTTTCTCAGAAGCCTATGTAAACATTTGGTACAAGCGCTATGTAGAACTAAAGAATCGGTAAAGTTGTCAAACTGGGGTTAAGACCCCGTTTTTTTTATTTGAAAAACCCAGCTTGACAGCTGGGCTTATCCTTATATATCTAATTTAGTAACTGTAAATTTGATATGGGAATAGTCTTTTTCAACATCCTTATCCAGCAAGAAAGCTGTAGCATCTTTCTTAACCTGAACAAGGTCAATATTCTGAGCCTGGGCTGCATAGACACATCCGCAATAACACTGACGATAGATATCATACTCTTCACACATCTCTACTGAACGTTTGTAGCCTTGATTTTTCTTGAAATCACTTGGAAGATAGTGGGTTGTATAAATTTTTTGCACATCGATTCCGATACTATTAATGGTTTGAGAATTCTTATGAGGACTGATGGTCAAGGCTGAGCCAAAGTAGTCAAATCCTAAGTCCATAGCCACTTGAGCTGTCTTATCCAGTCGGTAGTCAAAGCAAACCTTACAACGGTCGCCACCTTCAGGCTCTTCCTCTAGTCCCCTAACTAATTTTCGGTATTCATTGGGTTCGTAGGGAGCTTCTAGGTACTGAACCGTATTTCCTGTCCGCTCATTAAAATCACTAACAAATTTCTTGGTGACGTAAGCCCGCTTATGGTATTCTGCCTTGGGATGGATATTAGAATTGGCAAAATAGATAGTCACATCTGCATACTTGGTCAAATATTCGAGGGTATAGGTACTGCAAGGGGCACAGCAAACATGCATGAGAATGGTTGGCCGTTGCTCATTTTTCTCCCATACTTGTACCATCTTCTGCATAACACGGTCATAATTAATTTTCTGATTGGGGTTCATCTTGCTCAGAATTTCTTCTACATCGATCATGTTCTTCTCCTTTTTCTAGTCTTATTTTATCATATAAGTTAGGAGAGCTCAAATCAATTTAGAAGTGAATATCATAAAAAGGAGGGTTAGTCATTCCCTCCTTTTGTGTTTTTTATAAGTTGTTTTCTATAGAAAGCTTACATCATCCCGCCCATCATGCTTGGATCCATTGCTGGAGCCGGGGCTACTGGTTCTGGTTTATTGGCTACGACTGCTTCCGTAGTCAAAATCAAGCTGGCTACAGATGCTGCATTTTGTAAAGCTGAACGACTCACTTTAACTGGGTCGATGATTCCCTCTTCAATCATGTTGACCCATTCGCCAGTTGCTGCATTGAAGCCTGTACCAAGCTCGGCATTTTTCAAACGATCGATAACGATAGAGCCTTCAAATCCTGCATTGTGGGCGATCTGACGAACAGGTTCTTCCAAAGCACGGAGAACAATATTGCGTCCTGTTGCTTCATCTCCTGTCAATTCCAAATCAGCTACGGCAGGGATAACATTTACAAGGGCTGTTCCACCACCAGCAACAATTCCTTCTTCCACGGCTGCACGAGTAGCGTTGAGGGCATCTTCAATGCGGAGTTTCATTTCTTTCAACTCAGTCTCAGTTGCAGCGCCTACCTTAATAACCGCTACACCACCTGACAATTTGGCCAAGCGTTCTTGCAATTTTTCACGATCAAATTCAGATGTTGTAGTTTCGATTTGAGACTTGATAACCGCAACACGGTGAGAAATCGCTTCAGGATTTCCAGCACCTTCTACGATAACAGTGCTATCTTTGTCCACAGTTACTCTCACTGCTTGACCAAGTGCTTCAATTGTCGCATCTTTCAACTCAAGACCTAGATCTTCTGTGATAACTGTTCCACCTGTTAAGATGGCGATATCTTCAAGCATTGCTTTACGACGGTCACCAAAACCAGGTGCCTTGACTGCTACCACGTTGAAGGTCCCACGAATCTTATTCAAAACAAGTGTAGGCAATGCTTCACCATCCACATCATCCGCAATAATCAAGAGTGGACGACTGCTTTGGAGAATACTTTCTAGGAGCGGCAAGATTTCTTGGATATTTGAGATCTTCTTATCAGTAATCAAAATGTATGGATTTTCAAGGTCAGCCACCATTTTTTCGCTATCTGTCACCATGTACTGTGAAAGGTAACCACGGTCGAACTGCATTCCTTCAACAACTTCCAGTTCTGTTTCCATACCACGTGACTCTTCGATAGTGATGACACCATCTTTTCCAACCTTTTCCATGGCTTCAGAGATGTACTCACCGACTTTTTCAGAACGAGAAGAGACAGCAGCAACCTGAGCGATGGCTTCTTTGTTGGCAACAGGAATAGCGTTGTTTTTCAAGGCTTCTACTGCTGCAGCAACTGCTGTTTCAATCCCACGACGAATGCCGATTGGATTTGCGCCTGCTGTGACGTTTTTGATTCCTTCGCGGACTATCGCTTGGGTCAAAACAGTTGCAGTTGTAGTCCCGTCACCTGCGATATCATTGGTTTTTGAAGCTACTTCTGATACCAATTTGGCACCCATATTTTCAAAATGGTCTTCCAATTCGATTTCTTTGGCAATGGTCACACCATCATTGGTAATCAAGGGTGAGCCAAATGATTTTTCAAGAACGACATTACGACCTTTTGGTCCCAAGGTTACTTTAACAGTGTCTGCAAGGATATCGACACCACGAACCATAGCTGAACGGGCATCTGATGAAAATTTAATTTCTTTTGACATACTTACTTTCTCCTTCTATTCTTCAATGATTGCCAAGATGTTAGCTTCGCCAACGATGATGTACTTTTCATCGCCATCTTTAACATCAAGACCTGCATGGGCTTCAACTAAGACACGATCTCCAGCTTTAACACTTGGAGCAACCAAGTCACCGTTCAAGGTACGAACACCTTGTCCAGTAGCTACAACTTTGGCTGTTTTTGTTTTTTCTTGAGCTGAACCTGCAAGGACAAAGCCTCCAACAGTTTGTTCTTTTTCTTCAATTTTTAAGACCACACGGTCCCCTAATGGTTTCAACATCTGATTTCCTCCATAATGAGATAGATACTATTAGCACTCTTTACAATCGAGTGCTAATTTATAGTTCTATTGTATCACTTGGTCAGAAATAGTCAAGAAAAAAGTCTGACTTTCTCAAGATAAAAAGCCTGAGACCAACTCAGACTTTTCAATGTTTAAAATGGTAATTCTTCCTCTTCCAAAACCAAATCCGCCAAATCTTGGCCTGCATTATTTTCACGCATGGCACGTTGGGCGCGACTTTCCAAGAGTTGGAATCCTGTGACAAGTACTTCGGTCACGTAGTTCATTTGACTATTTTTCTCAAAACGACGGGTACGAAGTTCTCCATCCACAGAGATAAGACTACCTTTAGTTGCGTAGCTGGCCAAGCTTTCTGCTAGTCTGCCCCAAAGAACCATATTGACAAAGTCAGCTTCACGCTCCCCATTTTGGTCTTTGTAACGACGGTTCACAGCGATAGTTGCTCGCGCTACTGACTTGTCATTGTTGGTTTTGTGCAATTCTGGTGTAGACGTTAAACGTCCGATTAAGATAACTTTATTATACATATTTTTTCCTCCTACTTATCTATTCGTAGGAAATCAAAAAAAGTTACAGAAATTTGTAACTTTTCGAGAAAATTTTTTATTTTTTATGAACCATGAAACCTGTTGCCTGTTGATTTGCCATAATGGTCATATCTGTAATCTGCACACGGCGAGGTTGATTGGTCACATAGATAACTGTATCAGCGATATCTTGTGCCTGCAAGGCTTCGATTCCTTGGTAAACGGACGCAGCTCGTTCTTTATCACCGTGAAAACGTACCGTCGAAAAATCTGTTTCGACAATTCCAGGCTGAATGGTTGTCACCTTGATATCCGTTGCGATGGTATCAATTCGCAGTCCATCTGAAAAGGTCTTAACCGCTGCCTTGGTGGCTGAGTAAACAGCTGCACCCGCATAAGCATAGATTCCTGCAGTTGACCCCATATTGATAATATGACCTTGATTGGCTTTTACCATTGCTGGCAAGAAACAGCGAGTAACAGCCATCAGACCCTTGACATTGGTATCCAACATGGTCAGCATATCCAACTCTTCATAGTCCTGATAGGGAGCCAAGCCAAGAGCTAATCCAGCGTTATTGACCAAGATATCAATCTGCCCTATCGTTTCTAGAATATCAGAGCAGACAGTCTTTACCATGGCCATATCCGTGACATCTAGCGAAAAAGTCCAAACTGTTTGATTTGGAAAAGTTTCTGCAAACTCCGACTTAAGGGCTTCTAGTCTGTCCGTCCGTCGTCCGGTTAGAACGATATTCTCACCCTGCTCTAGATAAGCACGCGCAATCGCTTCACCAATTCCTGATGTCGCTCCTGTAATCACTACATTTTTTGCCATCTTATTTCCTTCTATCTGGTCTATCAGATATTAACAACTTCTTAGGCAGTCCAGTGTTTCGCTGGGTCAAATGGAGTTCCGACAACTTGATCTTCTGATAATTCAATAACCCCTCGTTTTTGCGGAGCATTTGGCAGATGCAATTCACGAGGACTGCACATCATTCCAAAACTCTTTTCACCACGAAGTTCGCCTGAGAAAATGAGATTGCCTTTTGGCATCATGGCTCCAAGAAGAGCTACAATGGTTTTCAAACCAACACGCGCATTAGGAGCCCCTGCAACGATTTGCACTGTCTTGTCACTTGCAACTGCAACTTGGCAGATTTTAAGGTGGTCACTATCTGGATGAGCTACCATCTCGACAATTTCACCCACAACGAACTTAGGTTCCTTGTCATTGACAATTTCTTCTGCAAAACCTTCCGTTTGTAATTCTTGATTCAAACGAGCGACTTGCTCATCTGTCAAAAAGACTTGACCGCGCTCTGCAATTTCAAACAAACTTGAAACTTCAAAAATATTCCAAGCCACTGTTTCCCCATTATCTTTGAGAAAAACACGGGCTACCTTGCCTTTGCGCTCCACATCCAGTTTGGCATCTCCGCTATTTTTCACGATGACCATAAGGACATCACCGACATGTTCTTTGTTATATGTAAAAATCATTGTTTCCTTTTTTCTCCTATTTCAGTCCTGCTAAAAAGTCGTTAATTTGTTGCTTGCTTTTACGGTCGCGATTGACAAAACGACCAATTTCCTTGTCCTTTTCTAGAACAACAAGGCTAGGGATTCCATATACATCCCAGAGTTTGGCCAAATCCATATACTGGTCTCTATCCACTCGAATAAAGGTAAACTCTGGATTGCTCTCCTCAATTTCTGGCAAGGAAGGATAAATATAACGGCAATCGCCACACCAGTCCGCCACAAAAAGAAAGACTTTCTTGCCATCTTTTTCTACTAAAGATGCTAATTCTTCTAAACTTGCTGGTTGTATCATAAGATTTCCTCCTCATAGACCAGGTCTTCATTTTCATAGACAAAGGTATAATGACGGCCATCCTCAAAAATGACGCCACCAACCAAGCTCTCTAGACTGCTTTCATAGACTTGAACATAGAGGGTAGCAATTTCTCCCATGTCTGAAAAATGGTCTCGCACCATCGCTGTCAACTCTTCCTGGGTCTTCATGAGCTTACGATCATCTGCAACTTTTTTCGTAGCAAGGGCAAGGCTCCCAATACCAAGCAGAGCCAGACCTGCCATCCACATTTTTTTAGCTTTCATACCATTCATTTTAACACAAAAAAGGCTTTAGGACAAATGAGGAAGCAGCAGAAAATCAAGTAAAAAGCCTCTTCCTTTAAGGAAAAGGACTTCTTATACTCAATGAAAATCAAAGAGCAAACTAGGAAGCTAGCCGCAGGTTGCTCAAAGCACTGCTTTGAGGTTGTGGATGAGAACTGACAAAGTCAGCTCAAAACAGCGTTTTGAGGTTGTGGATGACGCTGACGTGGTTTGAAGAGATTTTCGAAGAGTATGATTCTTATTGCCAGGCGCCTGAGTTACCAACGTAGTAACCATCAGGTGTGTAGGTATTGCGAAGCATCTTACCTGATGAAGCTAGATAATACCACTTACCATTGTCTTTGACCCAATCATTCGCAATCATGGCACCAGAAGAACTTACATAATACCATTCTCCCTTGTCATAAACCCAAGTGCTTGCTTTCATGGCTCCTGAAGTTGATAAATAGTACCACTTACCTTGGTCGTAAAGCCAGTCACTCGCAATCATAGCTCCTGATGATTTAAAGGCATACCAGTTGCCACCTTGATAAAGCCAAGTTTGATTGAACATGACTCCTTTATCATTCATAAAGTACCAAGTTCCCTTGTCATAAACCCAATCCTTCTGCACTAATTGACCTTGTTTTTGATAGTACCAGTTTTGATTTGATTTTAGCCAGCCTTCTGCTTTTACAATCGGATAAAGTTCTTTGAAAGATCCTCCATCATCATATTTATGACTGATAGATTTTAGTTTTTCAAGTTTCAACTCGCCATTGTCATAGTCTGCCCAAGCAAAGACTTTTTGACCATTGACAGTCTCTGGTAAGGTAGCAGTGTAAGTCTTGGTTTGATAATCCCATTTAGCATCAAGGTAAGTGTATTGATCATTTGATTCTTCAATACGATAGTAACCTCTCTTTCCACTATCATTATGAATATCATCCACAACTTTCGTTGACCAGGTCTTTACTTCATTTCCGCTCTTAGCTTCTACCTTGATATCTCCTCTATAGCCATATGGAACATAGAAATTCAGGTAACGCCCCTCTACGCCCATCATAGACTTGTCCTTTTCTTGACCTAGGAAATTGACAGTTTGATCTTGACCATTGAGACTAACCGTCCACTCGATTTTCTCGGTTTTTGGCAAATCCAAGACTTTTATATCCACTTCATGACCATTGTTAAACCGAAGAATCTTGCCATCTTGATACTGCACTCCACACTTAACAACCCATTCTTCTTTAAGCTCAAATGCCTGCCCTGAATGAGGAAAAGCCAGTAAAGCTAGTCCTGCTAGAGACAAACCAAATAGTGTGATTTTTTTCATTGTAAATCCTCCTTAACTTTTGTTATGTTAATTATATCACTATGTTTTTAATTTGCAAATATTATCCTAAATATGCAATCAAAAAACCTCTGAGATTCTTCTCAAAGGTTCTGATTTAGCTAATTACTATTCTCGACTGCTGCAGTGACAAAGGCAGTGTAGAGTTCTTCTGGACGATTTGGACGGCTTGACAGTTCAGGGTGATACTGACACGCTACAAAGAATTTATTTTCTGGAATTTCCACAATTTCGACCAAACGATTGTCTGGAGAAACACCTGAGAAGACAAAGCCTGCTGCCTCAAACTGCTCACGGAAGGCGTTGTTAAACTCATAACGGTGACGGTGACGGCGTTGCACCACTTCTTGATTGTGATAAGCAGCTGCTGCCTTAGAGCCACGTTTCAACTTAGATGGATAAAGTCCCAAGCGAAGGGTTCCCCCCATATCCTCAACATCAATCTGATCACGCATGATATCAATGATAGGGTATTTTGTTTCTGGTGCAAGCTCTGCAGAATTGGCACCTTCAAGTCCCAAAACGTGACGAGCAAACTCGATACATGTCAACTGCATTCCCAAGCAGACACCCAACATAGGAACATCATTTTCACGTGCATAGCGGATGGCTTGGATTTTCCCTTCTGTGCCACGTTGACCAAAACCTCCTGGTACGATAATTCCGTCCGCATCAGACAAGAACTCTGCTACATTCTCTGCCGTCACATCATTGGCATTGATCCAATTGATTTTAACTTCTGCATCATTGGCATAACCAGAGTGTTTCAAGGCTTCGACCACTGAGATGTAGGCATCTTGCAACTCTACATACTTACCGACAAGGGAAATTTTTACTTGTTTCTTGAGGTTCATGACCTTGTCCACCATCGCTGACCACTCTGTCATATCCGCTACAGGTGCATCTAATTTCAAATGGTCACAAACAATTTGGTCCATACCTTGCGCCTGCAAGTTCAATGGAATTTGGTAAAGATGTTCAACGTCTAAAGACTCGATAACGGCTTCTGGTGCCACATCACAGAACTGGGCCAGTTTGTTTTTAATTCCTTGACCAGCTGGCTCTTCTGTACGAATAACCAACATATTTGGTTGGATTCCCAGTCCACGCAATTCTTTTACAGAGTGTTGAGTTGGTTTGGTCTTCATTTCACCAGCAGCCTTGAGGTAAGGAAGCAAGGTTGTATGGATGTACATAACATTATCCGCCCCCACATCTGCCTTCATCTGACGAAGAGCCTCTAAGAATGGCAAGGACTCGATATCTCCTACTGTTCCACCAACCTCTGTGATAATGACATCAGAGTCGGTCGTTACAGCGGCACGCTTGATTTTCTCTTTCAAAGCATCTGTGATATGAGGAATGACTTGAACAGTTGCCCCAAGGTATTCTCCACGGCGCTCCTTACGAAGAACTTCACTGTAAATTTTCCCAGTTGTCACGTTGGAATATTTGTTGAGATTGATATCGATGAAACGTTCATAGTGGCCCAAGTCCAAATCTGTCTCAGCTCCATCATCTGTCACAAAGACTTCTCCGTGCTGGTAAGGGCTCATAGTTCCCGGATCAATATTGATATAAGGGTCAAATTTTTGAATGGTTACTTTGAGACCACGATTTTTCAAGAGACGGCCCAGACTCGCTGCGACAATCCCTTTTCCAATAGACGATACCACACCACCAGTTACAAAAATATATTTCGTTGACATAGATTCCTCTTTCTAAAATGCTCAAGGCCTTGTTAACTACGAGGGGACATAGAAAACAAGACCCTACTAATAAGAATAATCTGGGACGACTGCACCAGATTCACAACCAAAATACAAGAAGATAACTTCTTGAAAAAACAAAAATAGCTCCCTAATAACTAGGGAGCCCTGACCTCTAAAAGAGGTGCCCGAACAATATGATACCTAAAAATAGGATAATTGTCAATAGCTAACTTTTATTCCTCGTTGTTTTCAGCGTCATCATCAGAAAACTCATCGTCTTCTTCGTTGAGATCCACGTCTTCACCCAAGTCATCTGGGGCGATTTCGTTGATTTCTGCATCATAAGCTTCCACTTCATTTTTCTCATCATCTGGATTTTCATCATCGTATGAAAGAGCAGGATCTGCTTCGTATGCATCTTCGTCTTCTGGATCATCTGCATTGTAGTCAATAGCATCTGAATCGCCATCCATGAAGGCATTGACGCGTTTTTTCTTAGCTTTTGGTGCTACTTCATCGTCATCATTTTCTTCAAGAGCGATAATTTCTTCATCGATTTCGTCCACACCATACCATGAACGAAGCCCCCATTTGTTGTCTCCAAGTGAGATGAAGCTACCGTCAAAGTTCAACTCTGTGTAGAACAAAGGCAAGGCTTCACGGATATCGCTGTTTGATGTTCCAAGGTAGTTTTGAATTTCGTTTACAAGATCGCTAAAATGCATCTCATGATCGCGACCACGAAGTTCCAAGATAGCACGCGCTACCTCAATCATAGATAGTTCACTTTTTTCTTGCCCAGCAAATACTTCTAATTCCAAAGCGTTTCTCCTCATTTATACTACTATCGCCAGAGTGAACAGACTCTGACCTCATTTTATCATTTACTCTTTATTTTACGATAATTTTGCAGAATAGTCAAAGGTTAAGGGGGAGAAAGTTACAGGACTTTTTATTTCTTTGCTACCCAACTGATGGTGTCGATGGGTGAGTTGTTACGGGCACGAATTGACTGAGTTTACTGTGTAGTAAGCCTATTTCTAAAATATTGATTTGTCCAGTATAAGCTGAATAAATCATTTACTTATAATTTTCATTCAAAAAGGTAAAATATAATCAAATATTGTACTTTTTAACCTAAATGTAGCCCATTGATACTTTCTTTTTCTAGAGAAGAAAATTTATCTGTCTATTATACAAATTAAAATGGGGTATTTAGCATCGCTACCTATATCTGTATATTTTCTTATGAGCTAACTTACTCTGACTACTCTTTGTTTCAGTATTGTATAAAAGATCATTTAATTTACAAATTATTTCTTCCTTTTGGAATATAGAAATGCTATCTACGCTTGAAACTTTTTTGGCGATTACTTCAACATACTCATTGATTGTAAAATTATGGAAATTCAGTGTAGATATCAAGCTATGTTTAAGTCCATCTAAAAATTGGGTATCTCTATATAAATCATGATAAAAACTATCAATAGTTTTGAGGATATAAAATTCTAATACTCCTTCCCCACCAGACCAATAAAATGGACTGTTGGAAGTCATGGAATCAAAAATTGTTCTACTAGTGTAGTTAAAATATCGATTGTTACGTTGACCCCTAAATATTAATATCTGCTCAAGACGTAATAAACTTGATACTGATAGGTTTGTTATTACATTTGATAGGTCAACTTTATTCGTATTCAAAAGATATTCAACTGATAATTGTATATCATTTTGCTTGTACGAATAAAAATCATTTGTGAAAATTGAATCTAATTTATCAGTAAGAAGCAAATATTCTCTGCAGAAGTTATCCATTTTCTCTTTGTTTCTAACACGTCTCCAATGTAATTTATTAGTAGAGACTTTTATACATTTTTCACTGTTCTTCGTACTTTTTACTACATTACCAAAACTTAATGAATCGTATATAAAGTTAAATCTGCTTGAGAATGAAAATCTTTTACCTGAAAATAACGATTGAACATATATAATTTTAAGTTCTGACATTTGATGCCTTCTGCCAAACTGTTTAAACCAATAAAAATCTGTGATTTTTTCATTTCGTTTTGTCCATAGATTATCTAAAAGTTTATCTGTAATACGATGGCTGATATTTGTGCTTAAAATTTTTTCTTTAGCTTGCTCGAAAAGGTAGTTTTGTTGCTCTTCATCGCAGCTCATTAATTTTTTAATCTCAGTATCATAAAATTCAATGTTATCATCCCATTGTGTATAGTCAGTGTAGATTAATTGATATAACATAAAAGCTAATCGATATTCTTCATTCATACTTAATATTAAGTTTTGAATTTTTTCAGCTCTTCTTTTTTGTTTTATTTCTTCTTCACTCTCAGCTTCTGTAATTTTGTTTTGTACGAAAGTTTCAATTCTTCCTGTACCTAGATAATCGAAACAAATTTGAGAATAGAAATCGGATGCTCGTCTAAATTCAAGTATATTGATATCTATACCTCCATTTTTGTATATATCTAATAGAATCAGTAATTGAAATCGTAAAAATTCATAATCATAATCAAAGAATTGTTTATCATCACTTAATCTGAGATTTCGTTCTTCATCATTAATATTGTGTAAAATTTGATTTAAATTGATATCTTGTTTATCAACTAATAATTTAAATAGAAATTCTCTAATATTCTCATTACGATGAGAAACTGAAAATCTAGTTTCATGTGGAGACTCTATTTTTAAAATTGTTAATGTTGGATCAGATTTTACAAGCTTGTCAATAATTTTTAAATCTTCATGAATTAAATTTTGCCAAATGTCAGGAGAAAAATAATCTTTATAAAGTTTTAAGAATCTCCATTTTCCATAAATAAATGTCTTAAAATATCTGTAAAAATCTTTCCATTCATTTCCTAAATCAGAGTTATTTTTTTCTTTGTATGATTTTAGCCATTGATTTTTGTTAGATATTTCAAGCTTTGTGTAAAGCTTATTCAAAAACTTTTGAGTTCTTGTCAACTGAAAGCCTGAGGATATTTTCTCTGAGATTGAGTAGTTTAAATTTCTAATATCAATATCTGTCCTGAAGATATTGTAAATGAATTCTTCGTACTCGCTTGTATCTAACTTGGAAAAATCTCTACTTAGCTTATTTTTTATAAAATTATTCGAATATTCATGTCGATTACTATAAAAAAACCAAAAATCTTCCGTATAATTTTTCTGAATTTGTTTCGATATATTATACTTCAGATTATCATCAGCTTTTGATTTCATTAAAAGTGCAACTCTGATGACATATAAACTCATACTTAATAAAAAAATATAAATAATCAGTGATAAAACATATGACGTTTGCCATAAAATTGTGAATTCACGAATATAAGGTATATTCAATTTCACAGCTATGGGAACTATCATTGTCGCTAACAACATAAAAAAGAATAGCCTAGACTGTGTAATATAGTACCAAATAGATTTTTCTATAAGGTAATTAACTTTACTTTTTCCTAAATACATATCTGCTTTACTATCACTTGCCAAATATTGTAAAAAACCAATATATATTCCGTACATGCTAAGGATGGCTATAACGAAACCCAATATTTCGATATTACTTTTGTTAACTATATCTATAGTAGGTGTATTAAAATTAATTTGAATATATATAAGTCCAATTAGGATAGAAGCAAGAATGATTTCTGCAACTTCCTCAAAATTCTGTTCAAATAGGTATTTCTTTACAGCATGGTAAGCATTATCGATTTTTTCGACAAGTTTAATCTTAGCTTTAACTTGTCTTATGGAATATCTCACTCCGCTAATAAAGTTTGTATAAATTGAAATGATAAATAAAAAACATAGAATATAGCCTAAAAAGTTAAAAACTATTTTATTCTCTAATATTATTGTATAAATGAATATATAAATAAAATATAGAAATGGGAACAGATCACGAAATTTGATTCTAAAATCATATCTGTCTAATTTTCCAAATAACCATAATAGGAAACAAACAGACCATATTAAAAATTTTCCGATATTAAACATAAAATAACCTCACTAATTTATTTTCCATTATACCAAAAAAACACGGCATTCCACCGTGTTTCTGTGTTTATTTTACCAACTTCTTCATCTCATCAATACGTGCGACGGTCGCGTCGTATTTGGCTTGGTAGTCGGCTTGTTTGTCGCGTTCTTTTTGGACAACTTCTGGTTTGGCATTGGCTACGAAGCGTTCGTTAGAGAGCTTCTTGCCGACCATGTCCAGTTCTTTTTGCCATTTAGCCAGTTCCTTGTCGAGACGAGCCAATTCTTCTTCAACATTGAGGAGGTCAGCGAGAGGCAAGTAGATTTCTGCTCCTGTGATAACGCTTGACATTGCGAGTTCAGGTGCAGGGATGGTTGATGCGATTTCCAAGTGTTCTGGATTTGTGAAGCGTTTAATGTAGTTGACATTGCTGTTAAAGAAGGCTTCCAAGTCGCTATCGCTTGTCTTAACAAGGATGGTGATAGGTTTGCTTGGCGCCACGTTTACTTCAGCACGCGCATTACGAACGGCACGGATCAAGTCTTTGAGGCTTTCGACACCTGTGTGGGCAACAAGGTCTTCAAAGGCTGGGTTGACAGTTGGGTATTCTGCTGTCACGATAGAGCCTTCTGAGATTTGTCCAAAGATTTCCTCTGTCACGAATGGCATGATTGGGTGAAGGAGACGAAGAATCTTGTCCAAAGTGTAAAGGAGAACAGAGCGTGTGATAACCTTCTCTTCTTCGTTGTCGCTATAAAGGACTTCCTTAGTCAACTCAACGTACCAGTCCGCAAACTCGTCCCAGATGAAGTTGTAGAGGATGTGACCAGCTACACCAAACTCAAACTTATCAAAGTTGGCAGTCGCTTTTCCAATAGTTTCATTAAGGTTGTGGAGAATCCAGCGGTCTGTGACATTTCCAGCTTCCTTGTTGGCAACTTTTTCGACATTGGCAGTTGCTTGCTCAAGGGTCAAGCCTTCATTATTCATGAGGATGTAGCGAGAGATGTTCCAGATTTTGTTAATGAAGTTCCAAGAAGCATCCATTTTCTCGTAAGAGAAGCGCACGTCTTGACCTGGTGCAGAACCGTTTGAAAGGAACCAACGAAGAGCATCGGCACCGTATTTCTCGATGACATCCATCGGGTCAATCCCGTTACCGAGAGATTTAGACATCTTGCGTCCTTGCTCGTCACGGATGAGACCATGGATAAGGACGTTTTGGAATGGCTGACGACCAGTGAATTCCAATGATTGGAAGATCATACGAGACACCCAGAAGAAGATGATGTCGTAACCTGTTACCAAGGTTGAAGTTGGGAAGTAACGTTTGAAGTCTTCTGAGTCGACATCAGGCCAGCCCATAGTTGAGAACGGCCAGAGGGCAGAACTGAACCAAGTATCCAAGACGTCTTCGTCCTGAGTCCATCCGTCACCTTCTGGAGCTTCTTCGCCGACATACATTTCACCCTCAGCATTGTACCAAGCAGGGATTTGGTGACCCCACCAGAGTTGACGTGAAATTACCCAGTCGTGGACATTTTCCATCCATTGGAGGAAGGTGTCGTTGAAACGAGGTGGGTAGAATTCTACCTTTTCTTCTGTGTCTTGGTTAGCAATGGCATTTTTGGCCAATTGGTCCATCTTGACGAACCATTGAGTAGACAAGCGTGGTTCAACCACGACACCTGTACGCTCTGAGTGACCAACACTGTGGACACGTTTTTCGATTTTAACAAGGGCACCGATTTCTTCCAGCTTAGCAACGACTGCCTTACGAGCTTCAAAACGGTCCATACCTGCAAATTCGAAGGCAAGCTCATTCATAGTTCCGTCGTCGTTCATGACGTTGACTTGTGGCAAGTTGTGACGTTGACCCACCAAGAAGTCGTTTGGATCGTGGGCAGGCGTGATTTTCACGACACCTGTACCAAACTCTGGATCTGCGTGCTCGTCTCCAACGATTGGGATTAGTTTATTAGCGATTGGAAGGATGACGTTTTTACCGATCAAGTCCTTGTAGCGTGAGTCTTCTGGATTGACCGCAACTGCAACATCCCCAAACATAGTCTCAGGACGAGTTGTCGCAACTTCAAGGGCGCGTGAACCGTCTTCCAGCATGTAGTTCATGTGGTAGAAGGCACCTTCTACGTCCTTGTGGATAACTTCGATATCAGAAAGGGCTGTGCGAGCTGCTGGGTCCCAGTTGATGATAAACTCACCACGGTAGATCCAGCCTTTCTTGTAAAGGTCCACAAAGACCTTGCGAACGGCTTTTGACAAACCTTCATCAAGAGTGAAACGCTCACGAGAGTAGTCTACAGAGAGCCCCATCTTGCCCCATTGTTCCTTGATAGTAGTGGCATATTCGTCTTTCCATTCCCAAACTTTGTCAAGGAATTTTTCACGACCTAGGTCATAACGTGTAATGCCCTCTCCACGCAAGCGCTCCTCAACTTTAGCCTGAGTCGCAATCCCCGCGTGGTCCATTCCTGGAAGCCAAAGGGTATCAAAACCTTGCATCCGTTTTTGACGGATGATGATATCTTGCAAAGTCGTATCCCAAGCGTGACCAAGGTGAAGTTTCCCAGTTACGTTTGGTGGTGGAATGACGATTGAATAAGGCTTAGCCTTTTGATCGCCGGAAGGCTTGAAAACATCCGCATCAAGCCATTTTTGGTAACGACCAGCCTCAACCTCGGCTGGATTGTATTTAGGTGAAAGTTCTTTAGACATGTGTTTGTCCTTTCTCTATTGTATTCATTTTATCTTGAATTTGCTTAGCAACTTCTTCTGCAGACAAACTCGTATTATTTATTTTAAAGTAGTGGTGCAACTCATTCGGTTGATGTTGGGAATTTAATTGAAGGGTTTCAGTGGTCTCTAAAATTTCTCTTTCAGATATCTCAATATGCCGTTTCAAGGGCTTGTGCTTCAACCGGTTCTCCGTTCGATTTCGACGCATGCGCTCTTCAAGACTTGTTTCCAACTCCACAAAAAGAATCTCTTGATGAAAGTTATCCAATAAATCCTGAATTTGCTTTAAATACATCAGTTGGTACTGATTTGAAAAATCAATTACATCTGTTAAAATTACTGATCGCTGATTTCTTGCACTTGCTCCAAGGAAAGAAAAGGTAATTCCACGAACAAATTCCCACATTTCCTCTGTAAAGTCCTGATAGATTTCTAATGCAAAATCGATGGCTTGATGGTTATAAAAGAGGGTAGCATCTGTCAGTCGAGATAACTCTTGACCAATCGTCATTTTCCCAGAAGCCGGAGCCCCAATGATGAAAAGATGCATCAAATCACCTCCCACTCACGCCTCAACAAGCCATATATCAGACTGTCACAGCGGTTTCCTTGAATATCTTTACGTTCTCTTATGCGAGCTTCGAGGGTAAATCCAAGTTTTTCTGCGACTCGTTGACTTTGGACATTATAACCAAAACAAGTCAGTTCAATCTTGTGAAGACCCAAATCTTTAAAGGCTAAGTCAATCAAGGCAAACGCTGCTTCTGGTACATAGCCTCGACCCCAATAGTCTGGATGCAAGGTATAGCCAAGCTCTAGCACATCATCCGCATGACGATGGTTGAAGTCAACAGAACCAATGACTTTATCGGTTCCTTTGACGACAATCCCATAGCCAGCTGGGAGATTTTCCTTTTGATTGCGTTCTGGAAGAATATGCTCCAGATAATAAATCTCATCTTCCAAGGTCTTGACGGGCGGAAATCCTGCTGGATAGGCGACCTCTGGGAGACTAGCGTAGGCATGAATATCTTCGGCGTCAGTCACTGTACGAACTCGCAAGACGAGCCGTTCGGTTTCTAAGCGTTCTGGTAATTCAGCTCTTGACATTCTTCTCACCTCGCTTTCTACAAAAAATCGCCCCTGCCATCTACATGACAGGGACGAATGTATTTATCCGCGGTACCACCCAATTTCGGGCAGTTGCCCGCAACTCTCGTCTTTAAAACAAAAAGACACTTTTATTTCAATTTTTCATCCATCAGCAACCAGTTTTGACACATTTGTGGACTTCTCAGCACCGCCACTTTCTGTAAAATGTGAGACTCAAAACACCTCTAATGGCTCTATTGTAGCAAGATTTTTTCGGAAATGCAAGGGACAAGAAAGATTACTTGAACTTGATACCATTTTCTTTTAATTTCTTGATGGTAGCTGGGCCGATTCCTTTCAAGGCAAGGAGTTCTTTTTCAGTCCAGTTTTTGAAATCTGAAGCAGACTTGATACCTTCATCATAGAAAGTTTTGGCACGGTCAAGTGGAAGTCCACCCAAGTTTGCTGCAAAATCTTCTACAGAATTAGCTACTTTTTGAGCTTGCTCTTTGGTAGCTTCTACTGCTTGTTCAACTTTTTTAGAAACAGCCTTACCAGCTTCGCTCGCTGATTGCTCTGCACGTTTCACGACTTTCTTTGTCTCTTCTACAACCTTAGTCACAGTACTTGAAAAGGCACCTGCGCGACGGAGGCTATTTCGTAATTGTTTTTTACGATTGAGTTTCTTTGACATGATAAAATCCTTTCAATAAAAAACCCCTGTTCTGACAAGGATTTAATATAAATATTCTATCAAGATTTTGGTGAAAAATCAAGAATCTTTCTCGTTTAATAATTTCTCTCACCAAACAAGCCTTCTGGCAAATCATGGAATCCCTTACCTGCCTTGAAATTTTCAAATTTTCCAAGCAAGAACTGATAAGCATCCAAGCGACTTTCGTAGCGAATCATAGCATCTTTGGCACGCTCGTCTTGGTCTTCTTCGTAGACTTTTTGACTTTCCTTGTGCGCCATGTCGTTGATCATAATCTGGGTATTGACCCAAGCTTCAAATTCCTTCATAAATTCTTGTTCGTAACTCATTTTTTCTCCTTATTCTAATCCACGGAAATAGTCCGTGTCAATCTCTCGGTAGGGCTGGATATCCTGAACATACTCCAACACTCCTTGAAATTCTCCATTCTCATCATGAACTGCGGCATAGGTGATGTGGACAAACTTACCTCGCGACTCAGACTTAAACCACATTTCATACTTGTCCTTGACTCCCTCGCGAAGTCCCTTCATAATAGTCTTGACCTTGTCCAAATACTTAGGTGGATGGCAAAGTTCGACATTCCGCCCAACTTGGGACGAGGTCCGTTTGAAAATCATCTCATCAGCTGGCGTATTGTCATTGTAATACTGGAAAATATCGTCTTTATTGACAAAGGTAATCTCCATAGGGAGGTGATTGAGGATGAGGTTGGCCTGCTCGACTGAGAGATAGCCATTTCCAAAAGCCTGTTGACTATGGCGATCCAGCACCGCTTCCTTTTCCTTAGGAGTAAAGGTAATAGTAAACTGGCCTTCTGGTGTATCGATAACTTGCTGAACTTGACCTTCTGCAGTGTCTAGTTGTACTGGCTCCTCTGCACTCTTTTCCTCAACAAAACTCTGTCTTTCTGGCACCCATTTCTCAGACGGACGGATGATGGCATAACCATAAGCATCACTCTCCTCCGCAATCTGAAGCCAGTCATCCTGAGTAAAGGACTCAAGAAGAATCATGAGAAGGATGGATTCTTCCTTGAAAATCATACTTTCAAACTCTGTCGCAAAGGCTTCAAAAGCTTCCTTTACACTGCTAATCGGCACTTCTGGTAATGACTTGGCTGTCGTTAGAGCTGTTTGAAAGAGTTCTCTGATCTGGTCATCCACTCCCCACATGACCTTAGGAGGTGAATCGTGTCCATAGCGCTCCATGATAGGGAAGAAGAGTTCTTCCTTGCGCTGGTAGTGGATGTCAAATTGACCCACAAGTCCCATCTGACGGACCAAACCCTTGCGCATCTCCGTAAGCATTTCTTCATCTTCCATCGACTCATAAGTATCTAACAATCTCCGAATGCGAATCAAGGCAGCACGGAGAGCCAGATTTTCATCCTTGAAGACCCGAACTGGGTGTCCTGGGTGCTCGGTATCTGCAACTTCGACATCCTTAACAGCATTTTTAAAAAGATTGGCATGAACATCACAAAGTTCCATGACATCTTCAAAGGTAACACCTGAGTCTGAGTTCATCAGCTCGTGCTCCATAAGGGAAATCTCGATAGCTGATACACCTGTAAAGGTCGCATCAAAGCGCTCCTGAACCGACTCAGGAGAGGCCCCATTATGCAATTCTAACAAAATATCCCGTAGGACATGAATCCGTTCATCTGCCATTAGTCTAATCCAATCACTTCGTAGCCATTCGCTTCCAGTGTGCGGACAATCTTGTCCATAGGGGTTCCTTCCAGCTTAGAACCCTGTTTGAGTGATACTTTGCGTCCGACGGTATTGCGCATCAGGGGATTGGCAAGGGGTTTAAAACCCAGCTCTACTAAGATTTCCAAGACTTCTGGATGCTTATCCACCACTTCTGCAACAGGAATTGACACATCGATGATATTGTCCATGACGACCTCCATTGTATGTTCTAATACTCAATGAAAATCAAAGAGCAAACTAG
>NZ_KV794185.1:22820-62148 GCF_001808665.1 Streptococcus sp. HMSC070B10
ACGTGGTTTGAAGAGATTTTCGAAGAGTATAAAATGATTTTACTGCTTTTATTATACCACAAGGAAAGAGATTAAAAAACTAGCAGTACAAGACTTGCTAGTTCTCTGCGACTTGAATTACGACCTAAATAAGTTTAAAGAGCCAATCCAATAGCTTAAATAATAGCTTGTAAAATAATAATTGGAATGCAAAAGAGATGATCATCCATAGGAATTTCACAATTCCAATAATCGGTTTGATAAAAATAATGGCAAGAAGACCCCAGAAAAATTTCATTTTTTATCCTCTGGCTTGATGAGCCACCGAGCCGTATCCATTAACTTGTCTGCAATAAAGAGTTTCCCCAAACCGACAACGGCATGGTCATCTTTCTTTATCGTTTTCATCACTTTTACACCTTGCATGGTCAAAAAGTAATTACCGTAAGTTTTAGCTAGAATTTTTATGAGTCCCATATCACTCTCCTTCAATGATTTCAGCCTCTTTTCGGATTGTTTCAACATCTTCTTGATATTGAACTTCACTATAGTTGACTAGTTTGGACAATTCTTTCTGCAAGCTTTCCCCCATTGGTTTCATAGTTGCAAAGGTTAAACCACCTGAAATGATACCACCCAAGATAGGAATGAATTTTCCCATTCCTTTGGCCAGCCCTCCCTTGGTCAGATTCACACCAAATATTTTTAAGACTTTTTTCAAAATAGGGTACCAAAGCGTCTTTGTTAACGCTTTATTAGGTACTGTTTTCATTACCTGTTTGGCAATTGTTATACCACCTGCACGTAGCAAAGCAGCGGTTCCATTTACACCCAACATGACGCCTAGATAAAGCAAGAGGGTATTTTGAGCATCTTCACTCAACTCCTCGCGTGAAGCCCAAAGATCCTCATAACCATAAATATAACCTAATTCTTGAGCCAATTTCAGAGAGAAACCATAAAATTGAGCCACATCAGCTGGAATGGTAATCGCCATAGCAATCCCTCCAGGTAACCCTGCCAAAACAGAGGTTCCACTCGCCAATAAAACATTATCCCTAATGCAGGCATTAGCCACTCGATCTAAGGTTTCTTGAGATAAGAGAGACGTTGGGCCTTGTTCTAATAAGGTAGGAATGTCCTGTGGATCCAATTCTTTAGAAAACTTATCCACTAAAAATTTCGAACGATCAACCTTAACAACTGGTAGTTTTACCACTTGTTGCAATACTTGCATAGCTAAGTCTTGTTCAGCCATATAAATACCTCTTCCTCTTGTGTCTTTATTTCATAATATCACACTATCTAAATTTTATAAAGCTTTTTTATAATATTTAACTCTAGAAATATTCCCCAACATGCTTTGTAGTCATCCCTCCACCAAAAAAGAGGGTTGCCCCTCTTCTTAGTTTTTATCCAGATTGCGTAGCATCTCGTCAATCTTGTTTCCATATTCGATGGATTCGTCTTTGACGAAAGTCAAATCTGGGATTTTGTACAATTTCAAATTGCGACCAAGTTCACGTTTGATAGTACCAGTTGCTTTTTCAAGCCCGATTTGGGCTTTTTGATTATCTGAAGCAAGGTTACTCAAAATGGTATAGTAAACCTTGGCAACAGACAAGTCACCTAGCATCTGAACATCTGTGATGGTCACACCTTGGACACGCGGATCACGGACTTTCTTTTGCAAAATCTCATTGACTTCACGCTTGATTTCCATGCCCACACGATCCGTACGGAAATGATTTGCCATGATATTCCTTTCTCTACTTTGAACCAAAAGCTAGGACAGCAGACTTAGCTATTTTTAAACTTATTGATTTTCAGTTCAAATTGAAACGAAGTTCAATTTGAAATCATCTGCTTCTTTCGCCGTGGTGAAAGTGATGGAACTGATTTATCAGTCCCATCACAGGGGATTTTTGAGACCCTAGGCTCAAAAATAAGCAATGAAACCATCGGTTTGCTTGCGTCCCTCACCACCTAAGAAAGGAGCAAAAATCTTATCGTTTGATTTCTTCCATGACATAAGCCTCAATCACATCATCAGTCTTGATATCATTGTAGCCATCGATCATCAATCCACCTTCACGGCCGTTTGTAACTTCCTTAACGTCGTCTTTGTAGTGTTTCAAGCTTGCGAGTTCACCGTCATAGATAACAACACCGTCACGGATAACACGAACTTTAGAGTCACGGGTAACCTTACCGTTGATAACCATGAATCCACCGATAGTTCCCACTTTAGACACCTTGAAGGTTTCACGGATAACTGCTTCACCGATAACTTTTTCTTCAAATTCTGGATCAAGCATCCCCTTCATGGCTTCTTCCATCTCTTCGATAACCTTGTAGATAATGCTGTGAAGACGGATTTCCACATCGTCAGCTTCGGCTTGTTGACGAGCTTGTGGTGTAGGGCGTACGTTGAAACCAACGATAAAGGCATTTGAAGCTTCCGCAAGAGTCACGTCTGATTCATTGATAGCACCGACCGCTGAGTGGACGATGGTAACTTTAACACCTTCCACGTCAATCTTTTGAAGTGAGGCAGAAAGGGCTTCAACAGAACCTTGTACGTCTGCCTTGATGATGACGTTAACAGACTTAAGTTCACCAGCTTTGAGGGTATCAAAGAGGTTTTCAAGGCTGACACGTTGGGTAGCTTGACGTTGTTTCATAAGGGCACGTTTGGCACGTTCTTCACCAGCCGCACGCGCAGATTTTTCATCTTCGTAAACAGCAAAGTGGTCACCTGCCATTGGCGCTTCGTTCAAACCTGTGATAGAGACTGGTGTTGATGGGCCTGCTACCTTAACACGACGTCCAAGGTCGTTGGTCATAGCACGGACACGACCGAAAGTATTTCCGACAACGATTGGGTCTTGGACATTCAAGGTACCTTGTTGAACAAGAAGGGTTGCGACCGCACCTTTTCCTTTATCCAAGCGCGCTTCGATAACTGTACCGATAGCACGCACTGTTGGGTCTGCCTTAAGTTCTTGGATTTCAGCCACAAGAAGGACTGTTTCCAACAATTCTTCGATGTTTTGGTTGAATTTAGCTGAGATTTCAACAAATTCAGAATCTCCACCCCAAGCAGTTGACATAACACCATGCTCTGCCAATTCACCGATAACGCGTTCTGGGTTAGCACCTGGTTTATCAATCTTGTTGATGGCTACGATGATTGGAACGTTGGCTGCTTTTGAGTGGTTGATAGCTTCAATTGTCTGAGGCATAACCCCGTCATCTGCCGCTACGACCAAGATAGTAATATCGGTAACAGAAGCACCACGCGCACGCATAGATGTAAAGGCCGCGTGTCCTGGTGTATCAAGGAAGGTAATCTTCTTGCCATTTTCAACGATTTGGTAGGCACCGATATGCTGAGTGATACCACCTGCTTCACCTGTCGCAACACGAGAGTTACGAAGGGTATCTAGGAGTGTTGTTTTACCGTGGTCAACGTGTCCCATGATAGTTACAACTGGTGGACGCTCAACCAATTCATCTTCATTGAGATAACCATCTTCTACAAAGAAACGTTCGATGTCGGCATTATCCACTTCAACTTTTTGTTTGGCTTCGATACCATAATCCACCATGAGGAGTTCAATTGTTTCCCCATCCAAGGATTGGTTTTGTGTGGCCATTACACCCATCATGAAAAGTTTCTTAACGATTTCAGCTGGTTCACGTTTGATACGTTTTGCGATTTCCGCAACGGTCATACCATCCGTATATTCAAATTCTGTTGGCAATTCATGGAATTTACGCTCCGTAACAGGTTTTGGAGTCTGATTGCGGTTGTTCTTGTTATTGCCTTTTTTGTTCTTTTTGTTGTTATTCCAGTTACTATTCTTTTGATTTCTCACTTGATTTTGACTACTTCGATTCTTTTGTTGTTTTCTAGGACCATCTTCTTCGTGATCATAATCATCACGTTCTTTGTCTGGTCGAGCTTGTTTTTTACGACGTGTATCCACTGGCGCTTCTTTAGCTACAGGAGCTGGTTCAACCACTGCTTGAACTTGTTGCGCTTGTTCAGCTAACTTAGCCACTTCTTCAAAGATTTCCTCTGGCTCCTTGCGTTTGTTTGCTTGGGCCAAGGCTTCTTTGGCAGCCTGAGTCTGCTTGAAACGTTCCTCACTTGAACGGGCATATTCTGCATTTTGCTCTGCTTTTAGGGCTGCTGCACGGGCTTTAAAGTCAATACGTGGAGCCGCTTGATGTGGACGTTTGTCCTCTTGTTGACGACGCTCATTTCCACGATTTTGCTGACCTTGCTGTTTCTTAGCTTGGTCATTAAAGCGACGATTATCGCGGTTACCTTGACCTTGCTTTCCACCATTACGGCCGTCGTTTTTCTGACGGTTTCCGTTTTGTTGTTGGTCACGGTTATTGCCCTTATTTTGCTTGCGGCGTTCTGCCTGCTCTTTGGCACGAGCTTCACGCTCAGCCTTGAAATTACGGCTTTGCGGTTTAGCTACTACTTTTTCTGTTTTAGGAGCGACTGGCTCAGCAGGTTTTGCCTCTTCCTTAGCTACAGCTGGTTTAGCTGGCTCAGATTTTTCGGCTTTCTTTTCTGCACTTGCTTTTGGTGCTGCAGGTTTTGCTTCTGCTTTCGGAGCAGCTGCAGGCTTAAAGCTGGCAGCGATTTTTGCAGCGACAGCTTCTTCCACACTTGATGAGTGGCTTTTCACATCCAAGCCCAACTCTTTTGCACGCGCTACAACTTCTTTACTTTCTTTTCCAAGTTCTTTTGCGATTTCGTACAATCTTTTCTTAGACAAATCATGTCCTCCTCTTCTATTCCATAAGAGACCTCATTTTCTTTGTAAATCCAGCATCTGTTACAGCCAAAACCTTTCTCGATTTTCCGACTGCTATGCTTAATTCCAGTGTTGAAAACACGGTTACAATTTCTACTTGATAATAATGACTTTTATCTTGAATCTTCTTGGTTAGATTGGGTCCTGCATCATGGGCTAGAAAGACCAACTTGGCCTTGCCGTCTTGAATGGCCTTAACCACCAATTCTTCACCCGATATGATCCGCCCTGCTCGCTGAGCCAGTCCCAAGAGATTGCTTATCTTTTGCTTATTCAAGTCCTAACTCTCTTCTTTTCACTTTGTGATCCACATAAGCGATCAACTCGTCATAAAAGCTTTCTTCCACTTCCATGTTAAAGCTGCGGTTAAAGACCTTCTTCTTTTTCGCCTCTAAGGCTTCTGCATTGTCTAGCTTGATATAAGCGCCGCGGCCATTGGCCTTGCCTGTCGGATCGATAAAGACTTGTCCTTCCTTGTTCTTGACAATGCGGAGCAAATCACGCTTATCAATCACTTCGTTAGACACAACAGACTTGCGCAAAGGGATTTTTCTCGTTTTCATCTTTCCCTCCTCTAGCAGCTTTTATTCTTCTACAGTATCGTTTTCTGCTTCCAAATCTACCGAACCAGCTTCTTCCATAGCTTCAAATTCGCTAGCAGACTTGATATCGATACGGTAACCAGTCAAGTGAGCTGCCAAGCGAACGTTTTGTCCACGACGACCGATAGCAAGAGAAAGCTTGTTATCTGGAACAACCACCAAGGCACGTTTGCTGTCGTTTTCGTCAAAGATAACTTGGTCAACCTCAGCAGGAGCGATGGCATTGTAGATAAATTCAGCTGGATCTGCTACCCACTCGATAACGTCGATGTTTTCTTCGATTGGGACCATACGGTCGCTCTTGGCATCGTAACGAGCTGGGTGGAATTTGCTAGTGATTTTCTTGATGTTAGCACCACCGCGTCCAACGATTGTTCCGATAGCATCCACGTTTGGATTATGGCTACGAACTGCAACCTTAGTACGGTCACCAGCTTCACGAGCTACGCTCATGATTTCAACAGTTCCATCATAAACTTCTGGAATTTCTTGCTCCATCAAACGTTTGATCATTTCTGGATGGCTACGGCTAACAAAGACGTTCACACCACGAGGATTGTCTTCAACCTTATAAACATAGACTTCGATACGATCGTGAGAAGCAAAAACTTCCCCAGGGATTTGGTCTTGTTTTGACAATTGGGCTTCGATGCTGCCGAGGTTGACATAGATAAAGCGGTTGTCAAAGCGTTCTACAGTACCAGACATAATTTCTTGTTCATGTTCTTTATAAGTATTGTAAGTGATGGCACGTGTTTGCTTGCGCATTTTTTCCATGATGGTTTGTTTGGCAGATTGGGCTGCTACACGACCAAACTCAGCAGGTGCTTCTTCAAACTTGATTTTGTCACCAAGTTCATAGGCTGAATTAATGGCAAGAGCATCTTTCAAGCTGATTTCCAAACGGCTATCAAATACTTCATCAACCACTTCACGGACAGTATAAACTGTAAAGTCACCTGTTTTTTCGTTAAAGTCAATAGCTACGCTATCAGATTGACCATAGCGTCTGCGATAAGCGGAACGAAGCGACTCTACTACTGCGTCGATGATGTCTTCTTTTTTGATTCCCTTGTCTTCTTCCAAAATGCGGAAGGCCTCTAGCATTTCTTTACTCATGTTTTCTTCACTTTTGAATCCTCAAAAGCTATCCTTTCTTTTTCTATAATTTAACCGCTAAACGTGCTTTTGATACCAAACTGTATGGAATTTGGACAGTTTTCTTACGCGTCTTGTCCATATATTCCATGGTCAACTCATCCTCTTCAAAGGCCAACAAGGTTCCTTCAAAGACCTTTTGCTTATCGATGGCTTGGTAGAGCCCGACATGGATGTATTTCCCAACCGCTCCAGCGACGGCATCCTTGGTTTTCAAAGGACGTTCCAAGCCTGGACTGGTGATTTCTAGGAAATATTGTTCTGGGAAGGGATCTGGCTTGATAGTGTCTAGGACAGGACTGATTATTTCTGTCAAGTCCGCCGTGTCGTTCAAGGTAATTCCTTCAGGTTTATCTACAAAAATACTGAGAATCATGTCACTGCCAATCTTTCCATACTCGATATCCACGAGTTCGAAAGGAGCTTCTATGACAGGTTCTACAACTTCTCTGACTAATTCTACGATTGTTGCGATTGCGTCCACCTCCTCATAAGCAAGAGGCGAAGATATTTCCCCGCCTCACTTTTCATATTCTTGCTCTTAGTATAGCACGTTTGCCAACTTATGTAAAGCAAAAGCACTTATACAGCCTGATTTTAGGCTATTTCTTAAAATTCTGCCTCAACTCGGTAGATAACTTGCCCCTTGTTGGAGAATTTTTGCTCGTATTCTGTCATGACATTGCCTTCAAAATCACTGGCATGTAAGTCTAGCCAGACACCATTGAGCTTCATGCCATACTGAGAAAAGCTCACTAGGCTGTACTCAAACAAGCCACGGTTATCCGTCTTGAAATGAATTTCTCCATTTTCAGGCAAGATACGTTTGAAGGTATCCAAGAAGGTTTTATAGGTCAAACGACGCTTTTCATGGCGTTTTTTAGGCCAAGGATCTGAAAAGTTCAGATACAAACGATCAATCTCACCGTCTTCAAAGTAGTCGGTCAAGTCAGAACCATCTACCCACAAAAGCTTAATATTAGGTACTCCAACTTCAAGCACCTTGTCCAAAGCGTAGCTCAAAACAGACTTTTGAATATCAATCCCGATATAGTTGATGTCAGGGTTTTGCTTGGCCATACCTGAAACAAAGGCACCCTTTCCACTTCCAACTTCCACATGAATGGGATTATCATTGCCAAACAAGTCCCGCCATTTTCCCTTGGCTTCTAAGGGATTGAGGACCACATACTGAGGATTTGCCTCTAGTAATTCTGTCGCCCCTTTACGATTTCTAACTCTCATCTTCTCTTTCCATACTTGTCTCGGAAGTGACGCAGGCCATGGATCTCCCGATTGACATTTTCTAAATCTTGATTCATATAATACTTGGAAATCTGGCTCAAGTAAGACAATTGACCATACCAATACAATTTATTTAATACCGTTTGATTGTACTTGTAACCGTAGTAGGTCAACCATTCCTTCCACTGATGTTCTGGAATATAATGGCAGAGCATATGGGCCACATCAAACATGCGGTCGGTCAAACGAACCGAATCCCAATCCACCAAATAAATCAAGCCACTTTCTGTCTCAATCCAATTACTATGTCGTACATCTCCATGGACAATGGTCGCATGGTCCTCTCTAAATCCTGGAATAGTCTGACGTAAATCAGCCATCACTTCACTGATAAAATGATTTTTACGTAAAGCATCTGGAACCGTTTCCTGCCAAGACTGTAGTAAATCTACAGGTGTTTCCATGGCATAGCCCAAACGACTCAACTGTGTCATCAACGGACGTGAGCGATGAAGACGGGTTAAAATATTGACGATTTGCTTACGATTCATATCATAGGGGGTCAATATCTTGCCTGTCAACCATTCTTGAGCACACATATCACGCCCATCTGCCAAACGGCGACTCCATAATAATTGTGGAGCAATTTGTTCTCTAGCTAGACCAGGTAGGATTGGAGAGGTGTTCATTTTTACAAAGATGCGCTTCCCATCAGGATAGCTACCCATATAAGCCTTGCCACTTTTCCCAGGTATAGGGGTCAGTGTTAGCTCATTATCACCCAAATCCATTTCTTTCCTCCGTATAAAGTTTCCTTACTATTCTACTAGTTTTTGGGCTATTCGTCAACCGCTCCATACCCGATTCTCAAAGAAAAGCCTCTGGATTGATTTGGGATATCCCTATAGAAAGAAAAGGCAAGCACTATCTTCTGCTTACCTTTCATGATTTTTATAAATAATATAAGAGTGGCAAACTGTTGTAAAACATATGGACTAAAGTGGAGACCCATAGATTTTGGCTCTTTTTATAAGCAAAGCCCAGCAACAAGCCCCCGAAAAGATAATAGCAAAACGAAGGAATATCATAAGGTTCATGCATGAAAGAAAAGAGAGAGGATGTCAACACAAGCCCCAGCCAAGAATTGTCAAAAACCGCACCTTGAAGAATTCCTCTAAACATAAATTCCTCCTGGATAGGTGCCAAAACTGTAGCACTAACAATAAAGGAAAGCGAAAGTCCTTTACTAGCTTCCTCAAGGTGTTGATCCGAAGCACCAGAAACAACTGAGAAAAAAGCATGATAGCTAATACTTACCAGCACAGTGAGAAGAAAAATTCCAATGAACAGCAAGAGTTGTTTCCTGCTTAACATCCCAAAAGAAATCATATCAAACCATTTCGCATAGCCAAAACTAAGGAAAAGCAAGAGACTCTTTACAACAATGAATGTGTACTGGTGTTGAAAATAATCTCCTTGATTAATAGAATATCCCGCTGCACCAACGATTGCAAATACTAAAAATCCCAAAAACAAGGCATGACATTTATTGAAAATGGCCATAAAACTATCCTCCTCAACAAACTCCCCTACAACTCATCCTTTAACTCTAGCCTTTCCAAAACAAACCATTTGAGTATCCAAAATACTATCACATAACCACCCCCTAAGAAGATAGCTATTAAAGATAGCATGGGATTTAGGAAATAAAAGACCACCACAGATACAAAGGTTAGCACAAAAACATTGAAGGCAATGGTGTCAGAAGCCAAATCTAGAATATAGGGTGTCAACCAGTCTAAGGTTTTTGAATCTAGGAAAAATAAATGTTTATACATGATGACCTCCTCTTGTCAAGCTCTACTACTGTAAGATTAAGAAGACAGTTTGTTCTTTTTAAGGCTAACCTGACTACTAGATAATAGATAATAGATACATTAAGGCATTAAAGACAATGAAAATATGTCCATAGAATAAAATCAACCTCACATCCAAACCAAGATAAAGTTTGACCATCAAAAAGATGAGCAAAAGAATTTGAAACCATACCGTTTTTCCAAAAATAAATTTAAAGCGATTTTGAATGTCTACTTCCTTGATTTTTACCGCCACCCCTTTATTAGCAAGAAGGAAAACGCCTGCTTCAAACAAGCCACTGTAGAGAACAAGCCACCCAATCGACACATTAGAGATTTGTAAAAATGTTCCTAAAAGAATATTCAACATACTACTCAAAAAAATAACAAGAAATAATCTGTATTTCATATTAAATACCTCCATTCATTTATTTCACGAACGATTTAATAGAAGCTTCTAATCAAAAATTCTGTCAAAAAAGGAAGGCAAACTACTTTTTATAATACTTCAAACCCCAAATGAGCAGAAGCATGATAAGCAAGCATAGAATAGCACCAATATAAGCGATTAGTTGTTGGTAGGATTCTCCTGCTGTGATCCCTCTATACAAACAGATAATAGACATAAAGCCTGTCAAGCCAATATACATGAGTTGATTGGTTCTAGGACTAACCAAATCATCATCTTCAAATTTTCTTATCCTCATTTCCCTAGTGAGGTAAACAGTGACCAAAATAGAAGCCAAGTTAATAACCACTAAAAGAAATTGGAGGACTAAGGAAAAATTTAAAAACTGACGAGATAGAAATAGATAGGTAGAGACAAGCAAGGGCAGCTGACCTAGGAACAGTCTCGCAAGGAAGATGTTCCGTTTTTTAGCAAGAAAAGTTTTCATTTCTTTTCTCCTTTCTTTTTCATGATAGCAAAATAAATCATCACTGCAATCACATAGGCCATGGTATAAAATAGATGATACCAAGCACTCTCCCTAAGCGGATATAGAAAGATGGACATAATCAGATACAAGATGAAAATGACAAGTATTTTTTTCTTCATAAAATTTCCTCCTGAATCTTTGTTGAGTAAGAACCTTTACACTGCTAGTATAGCACTCATTTTGACCTTGGATTACTCAAATCATAAATGGTCATCAAAACATCTTGAATTGTTAAAAAATTTAAAAAAGCAAGCATGAAAAACATACTTGCCCTGGGGGAACTTGACAATGTGAAAATACAAAATAGAAAACTACTCACCCTCACTTCCGTATGTTCTCATATATTCTCATAATCGCAACAAGGATAGCAGCTGTCCCACTTGCCAAAGCGAGAAGGGTAATGATAATGTTGAGGATTTCAGGAGTACTCCCTATTCTGTTGATAAGACGGAGTAGGGATATAACTGTCAACTGAATCAGGAGTATTGATTCTACTCTTACCAATGAAGTCAGTTGATTTTCAACCGCATATAAAAAGGCTGGTAGCAAAACACAGGCTATAGCAATCACAAATAGATTGCTCCCTGTTTCTTCTCCCTTATTCACCACGGAAATCATGAGAAGATTCGATGCTATAATCAACGTAGAACAGATGATAAAAAAGGATTTCTTATTCATTTAATATACCTCACATACTATAGCAAAAGTCTGGCTCGATAAAGACAAACTTTATCTGTTAACTTCTGCCAATTCTTTTTTCACAAATTTTCTAATGACCAACCGGCAGCAAGTGAACCGTTAAAACCTGACGAAAAACTTGATCTTGGCAGGTGGTATTGAGACTGGTATTGGGATGGCTTTCCACAATTTTCATAACGGTATAGAGACCAACTCCTCTCTCCTCCCCTTTAGAACTGGCTCCAAAGGAGAAGATTTCAGAAATATCGATGCCCTCTTCTTTGATGGAGTTTTCGATAATAAAGGTCTCCTGTGCTCCATTTTTTAAAAAGGCGATTGAAACATGAGGTTGACTGGCCTCTACACTAGCTTCAATAGCATTGTCACAAAGGATAGACACAATGGTTAGAAAATCAAGCAGTCTCATTCCCTCGACCTGAATCTCCTCAGGAACTTCGACATTAAAGACAATCTTCTTATCTCTGGCTTTTAGAAACTTTCCTGCTAGGAGACTTTTGAGGGCTTTATCACGAATATTCACTAATCTGCCCAGGTCATATTTGCTGTCCTGCAATTTTTCACTGGAATCCTTTAAGACCGAGTCGTAGACCTCTTTTATCTGCTCCATATCCTCCTCTTCAATGCCCAGACGTAAACTAGTCAAGAGGTTGCTATAATCATGGCGAAAACTCCGCACTTCCTTGTAAAGCTCCTCTATATGCCGACTATAGCGTTCCATATCTCTGTAGCGCAAGGCCTGCTCTTGGTCCAGTCTCTCATGAAGTTTTTCCTTCAAATAGGTATCCAATTTCTTGATCATCCCCATAAAAAAGAGAAGGTAAAACACTAGAATCAGATGGCGAACAGTCGTTGATTGAATACCTTGTTCATATTCAAAGAAAGACAGACTTTGCATCACTAGATAGTAGCCCCCCATTATCCAGTTAATCGTAGTCAGAGATTTTTGAAAACCTTTATCGAGAATCTCCTTTCTCAACTTAGTGAAATCATAGTCCAACCATTTCAAAAAGACTAAAACTATGAAGCAAACGAATATCATCATCAATAAAAAGATAGGATTGCTACCTTTATCTACAATTTCTTGTCCCAAAAATGGAAGCACAAAATAGGAGACCCCTCTATAAAAGAGATTCACCAATATCATTGGAAAGAGACCATAAAAGAAGAGAAGTTTTTTAGGAAGCCCTCTTAACAGTAAGAAAGACAAGCCTATACCGTACAAGGGTTCCATAAAATAAAATAGGAAACTATCTCCTACCATATAATCAATCATTAAAAAAACAAAGGCCAACAGTATCTTAAAAAGAAAGGCCTTAAAAATCCTCTCAAAAGTGATACCAATTCCATCCACCTTAAAGAAAATGACAATTTCTAGTCCATGAGTAATAAGTGTATACAATAATATCCAAGCAATATTCATAAACTCTCCTAGCTCAGTGCAAGTTATTGATAGCCTCAGACACTTCCCTGACCTTATAACGCGCTATCATACAGCTTCCCCCATTGGGAAAGTAAAGCAGTTTTTCTTTCTTATCCAAACGAACCACATTGGCAGGATTAATGAGAAAAGAGCGGTGGCACTGCAAGAGACGAGGCTCCTGCTTGAAAACCTCCTCTAAACTCGCTGTAAATTCCAACCTGTCTGTCTTGGTATAGAGAATGACACGATGAGCTCTGGGCGATGTTTCGAGATAATAAACCTCTTTAAAAGGATACTGGAATTGGGCAAATTTTGATTTAAAGTAAAAGCAATCTTCCGCCAGACTTTTACTATCTTGACTATTGGCATAGAGGAGGGCTGTTTCAATACGAGATTCAAACTCCTCTGCCGAAAGAGCCTTATCAATGTAGTCTAAAGCAGAGACTTGATAGCGAAAGGACAGGGGCATAAACTCCGAGTGAGTCGTCACAAAGACGATCAAGGCATAAGGGTCCCGATCCCGAATCTTTCTTGCCACTTCTAAGCCTTTCATCTCCTCATTTCGAATCTCAATGTCCAAAAAGAATAGCTGATGGGATCCCTTCTCATGCACCTCTGCCAGCAGTTGGTCTGGCTTGCCAAAGATCTCAAAAGAGCTGGGAGTGATATGATGTGCTTTCAAAAGTTTCTCAATCGTCGTTTCAATCCTAGTCTGCTGGGAAAAATCATCTTCTAAAACAAATATTCTCATCTTTTTACTCCCCTTGTTTCAATTTCTTCCTAAAAAGAGAATAGCAAAAATACTCTGACACAAGCCCACCAAATCTTAAACAGGCCTTCAAAGCTCCTGAAAGGTATCTTGTTGCTCAGATAAGTATGATAACCTTACAACTATTTTATCATAAAATCTTAACAGTACCATTCAGGAAATTTCAAGAACAATTAAAGATTTTATGGTGAAAAAGGAGATAAAAGTGATAAACTGACAGTATCAAAATACAATTGCTAGAATCAAAACTAGCACCCAGATTAAAGGAGGAATTCTCATGACAGATACAGACCCTATCAAAAGAGCTCAGACTTTGATTACTGACTTAAACAAAGCCTACCAAGCATGCAAACAGACAACCTCTGACGACGTCCGCTTTCAGGAGCAATTAAACTCTATTCTTGGTTTTCTAGCCAAGGCTGAAACAGTGGATAATCGAGTCTTGATTGAACTGGAAAAATTTTACCAGACTTCCAGTCTTCTCATGGGACTCAGCGCTCTTGATCCAGATGCTCCTACTCGCGCCGCTTGGCGGGCCTATGACCGCTTCCACTTTGACCAAGTCAAGACCAAGTTGAGTCTCTACGGACCAACCATTATCTTATAGAAAATAAAAGAAGTTGAGATAAACTGAACTCAACTTCTTTTTTAATATCATATAAGCAATATTAGTCCTGCATCTGACGTTTTACCTGATAAGGTAAGTACAAGACTAGTAAAACCAAACCTGCACCCAGCAAGGCTAGAAGGGCTAGTTTTTCTTGGAAGGTCACAAGGCCGACGACTAATTCCACAAGTAAAACAAAACTAGTCAATCCTCGGACTACCGCCTGCAAGCCTTTTTCCTTTTGCCCCTTGTCCAGCGGAAAAAGTTGGGTCAAATACTGGTAGTCAAAGGCATGATAGAGGGCCAGCAACTGGAAGAGCAAGAGGTAGTTAAAGAGAACTACCACTGCTGTCGCAATCCAAGCTTGCTCAATAAAGACCTGTGCCAGTATGGAAAGCAAGAGCAGACGGAGACTGAGGGCAAAGAGGTCTCCATTTCGCAAATAAGAACGCAGATAGAGATTTTGCCAAATCTTCCCAGGCACCTTCTGAACAGCCTTTAAGATAAAGTCCAGGTAGGCACGACGCTTGACGCTGTTTGAAATTCCCTTGACCTGAGTAAAGAGGGCAAAGAAACGAAGCAAGACTTGCTTACGCTTGCTTTCTTGGGAAATGACATAGTCCCAGTCGAGACCAGTTTCAGTGAAAAATTTGTTGGCCTTTTGACGAAAGAGCAGATATTTCCCTACACCCAATAGGAGCACATAGACCAAAAAAACTGGTATGCCAAACCCCATTGCCAAAAATAGGGGAGCAAATAACAGCAAGAAAAGGGTCTGGACAAAAAGCCAAAAGACTAGGGAAATGCTAGTTTGACGCTTTAGATGGAGCTTGATTTCCTCTTCTCCGACCAAGAGAAAAAGCTTGTCAGGCGCCTCCATGTAAGTAGCAATTCCACCCCAAAGCAAAAGCAAAACAGAGGTAATTCCAACAAACAAAAGGATAGGCCAATGATTTTCAGGAAAATGTTGCAAGAGTTGACTGTACTGGTAGGCTAGAAAGCCCAGCAGGACAAGCAGGAACAAGACAAAGTGGTCATTGAGCACATAGCGCAGATAACCAAGACACTCCTTACGAAAAGCCTGCTTTCTCTTTAAAAACAAGTCTTTCATAGATCCTCCTCTTTGGTCAGAGCCAAGTAAATATCATTCAAACTAGCCTCAGGCATGTCAAAGGCTTCGCGCAGTTGCAGGAGATTTCCCTTAGCACGCACTTCCCCTTTGTGAAGAATAACAAAGGCATCACACATCTTCTCCGCCGAATCCAGCACGTGGGTACTCATGAGAATGGACTTGCCCTTTTGCTTTTCCACTTCCAAAAGCTGAATCAAGTCTGCAATAGCCAACGGATCAAGACCAAGGAAAGGCTCATCCACGATGAAAAGACTAGGATCCACCACAAAAGCACAGATAATCAAGACCTTCTGCTTCATCCCTTTTGAAAAATGAACAGGGAACCAGTCTAATTTCTGGTCCAGACGGAACATTTTTAACAGGGGTTCTACTCGAACAAAAGCCACTTTCTGCTCAATACCATAAGCCATGGCAACCGTTTCGATATGCTCTCTGAGGGTCAATTCCTCATACAAGCTAGGTGTCTCAGGAATGTAGCCAATTTGCTTGCGGTAGCTAGTTGCATCTTCTTGAAGAGTAAGTCCATTGATATTGATAGAACCACTATAAGGTGTCAACAGACCGATAATTTCATTAATAGTCGTCGATTTCCCAGCACCATTGAGACCAATCAAACCGACCAACTGCCCACTTTCAACAGTAAAGGACACATCTTTCAAGACAGGGACATGAACATAGCCACCTGTCAGATTTTTAATTTCTAACATATTTTCTCCAAATCTGGTATAATGTAGCTATATTATATCAAAATTCAATACAGTAGAGGTAGATTTTATGTCAGATTGCATTTTTTGTAAAATCATCGCAGGGGAAATTCCTGCTTCAAAAGTATATGAAGATGAGCAGGTCCTTGCCTTTCTTGATATCTCTCAAGTGACACCTGGACACACCTTGGTCGTACCAAAAAAACACTATCGCAATCTTTTGGAGATGGACGCTACTAGCGCTAGCCAACTCTTTGCCCAAGTACCAACAGTTGCTCAAAAAGTCATGAAGGCTACCAAGGCTGCTGGTATGAATATCATTGCCAACTGTGAAGAAATCGCAGGGCAAACCGTCTTTCATACCCACGTTCACCTCGTACCTCGCTACAGTGCGGACGATGACCTCAAGATTGATTTTATCGCCCACGAACCAGACTTTGACAAACTTGCTCAAGTCGCTGAAACCATCAAAAACGCCTAAGGAGTTGCCATGAAATTATCCAATCTACTGCTATTTGCAGGAGCTGCAGCCGGAAGTTATCTGGTCACAAAAAATCGCCAAACCATCACAGATGAAGTCTTGAATACCACTGACCGCGTTCAAGCTATCAAGGATGATGTAGATATTATCCAAAACAGCCTACAAATCATTGACCAGCAAAAAGAACTCATCAAGGAATACCAAGAAGACCTGACTTACAAGTTTAAGGTCTTGGAAAAAGATATCCAGACTAGACTAGCTGTGATAAAAGAAACACAGGAAATCGAAGATAAGTAAAAAGAGCCATGAACTTTCCTTAAATCTATTTTAGGTTGTCAGGGTCAAACAAAAAAGAGGAATGAAAATGAAACAGTTTTTTAAAATTCTGGCACAGATCATCCTAATCCCTTGTGGTTGCCTTAGCCTTCTTGCGGTCCTAGCATTTCTAGTACTGTTTTTTGCCTTCAGAGCCTCACCGATTGACATTCACAAGGGAAATAACGCCCTCAAACAAATCTTTGTTTCCCTTGATCTCCCTCCTAAAAAAGTAGAATCAGATGGACACTATGAATTCGAGGGCGGAGGCTTACATTTTTATGCTACTTTCTCAGATGAGATCATCAATACTCACCCTGTCCTAAAAGAAAGCCCAAAACTCACCAAAAATCAACTTGAAGTCTATGTCCTAAACACAGGAGATATTTCCTACCATTCAGTAGAAGACAACTTATTCAATCATGGTTTATTGCGATTTTTAGAGGAGGAAGGCGAGAAGTATTTTCGAGCAAACGGAAAGAAATCAAATTATTCTTACACAATTCTAACCTTATGGGATCAGGAAAGTCTAAAAAAGGGAATTGCTTTCTATGAAAAAGCCTTGACTTTGGTGGATATTCAGGATAACTCAGCAATCAAACACATTGATACCGTTACCATTAAGCCTGGTAAGGAAGCAGAATTCAAGCAACTTATCCAGGAGATGGATACAGCTGGCTTACTCAAGCAAAAGTATAAATAATAGGCTAACTGGAAAATGATTTTTCGACGCTAAATTTTCAAAGATAACACAAAAAGAGCCAATTGGCTCTTTTTAGTTTATTCTCCATCAAAGGCATCTTTAATATGGTCAAAGAAGCCCTTTTTCTTTGGATTGACTTTTAAATCACCAGCAGCTGCGAATTCTTTAAGCGCTGCTTTTTGGCGGTCGTTCAAGCCTGTCGGTGTTACGACATTGACAGTAACGTATTGGTCACCAACTGCACCACCACGAAGACTTGGTGCTCCTTTACCACGTAGACGGAATTTCTTACCAGTCTGAGTTCCCTCTGGGATAACCAATTCAACATCACCGTGAACCGTTGGGATATCAACTGTATCACCAAGAGCTGCTTGGACAAAGTTGAGGTTGAGATTGTAGAAGATAGTGGTTCCTTCACGTTCAAACTTGTCGCTGGCTTCCACAGAAACCACTACATACAAGTCACCATAAGGTCCACCGTTAAATCCAGCTTCACCTTGACCTGCTAAGCGAATTTGTTGACCAGTTTCCACACCAGCAGGGATTTTCACATGTACGCTATGAGCTTGTTTTTCATGACCTGTTCCGTGACAAGTTGTACATGGATCTTTGATTTCTTTTCCGCGACCATGACAGACATCACAGGTTACTTGGCGCCGCATCATACCAAGCGGAGTTTGTGTATCAACGTTAATGACACCAGCGCCATGACAGCGTCCACAAGTGACTGGACTTGTTCCTGGCTTAGCACCAGAACCATTACATGTACTACAGCTTGCTTCACGATTGTATTTAACTTCTTTTTCAGCTCCAAAAATAGCTTCTTCAAAGGTCAAGTTCACACGATACTGGAGGTCATCCCCTTGACGAGGAGCATTTGGATTGCGTGAAGCACCGCCTCCGCCGAAGAAACTTGAGAAGATGTCCTCAAAACCACCGAAGCCTCCTGCCCCATCGAAACCGCCGAAACCACCAGCTCCACCAAAACCACCGCTGGCTCCAGCAGCACCGTATTGGTCATAGGCAGCACGTTTTTGGTCGTCACTCAAAGTCTCATAGGCTTCTTGAACTTCCTTGTACTTTTCCTCAGCACCAGGCTCCTTGTTGATATCTGGGTGATATTTTTTCGAAAGCTTACGATAAGCCTTTTTGATCTCGTCTGCCGAAGCGTTTTTTGACACCCCCAGACGATCATAAAATTCAGTATTGTTCATAATTCAAGATACAAAGGGCGTCAAACGGACACAGCCAAAATAGGAGTTTTGACGACGGACGCTTGCGTCCTAGAAAAAACTATCTTTTTGGCACAGTCCGTAGCCCGTGTTCAATTCCCTGAACACCTTTGTTCCTTTCTGTTAATATTACGGAACGAATCCTCAATCTAGGTCGGGTTCAATTCCTTTCTTTTATATTGATGAGACAAAACCCAAACAAATCAGGTTCCGTCCCTTTTTATCGAAAAACAGAGGCTGGGTTGCAACCTCTGGATTTCTTCCTATCATTACAACGTTCGAGTTTTAAAAATCAAACTAGTAATGCTAAATCGAGCACGCCCTAACCTCTTGGTGAAAAAGATAAATCTTTCTAGAAACTAAAGTTTCTGCGTCAGATTTCCTATTTTCACTGTGAGGTTTTAACGGGCTTTGCATCTTACTTTTCCGTAAACTCTCCGTCTACGACGTCATCGCCTGCGTTTCCTGTTGCTTGTGCACCTTCTGCTCCTGCTTGAGCTTGTTGCGCTGCTGCGGCTTGTTCGTAGAGTTTAACAGCAAGTCCTTGAGCTTTTTCGTTCAATGCTTCAAGTTTTGCTTTCATTTCGTCCAAGTTGTTGTCTTCTTGCGCTTTCTTAAGGTCATCAAGGGCAGCTTGGGCAGCGTCACGTTCTGCGTCGAAGCCTTTGCCTTCAGTTTCCTTGATAGTCTTTTCAGTTGCGAAGATAGCTTGGTCTACTTCGTTACGAAGGTCAACTTCTTCTTTACGTTTCTTATCTGCTTCAGCGTTTGCTTCTGCATCTTTCATCATGCGGTCGATTTCTTCGTCAGTCAAACCTGAGTTAGATTGGATAACAATAGTTTGTTCTTTTTGAGTTCCAAGGTCTTTAGCTTTAACAGACACGATACCGTTCTTGTCGATGTCAAATGTTACTTCGATTTGAGGAATTCCACGAGGTGCAGCTGGGATATCTGTCAATTGGAAGCGTCCAAGAGTCTTGTTATCTGCTGCCATTGGGCGTTCACCTTGAAGAACATGGATATCAACGGCTGGTTGGTTGTCTGCTGCTGTTGAGAAGACTTGTGATTTAGATGTTGGAATAGTTGTGTTACGGTCGATGAGTTTTGTAAATACTCCACCCATTGTTTCGATACCAAGTGACAATGGTGTTACGTCAAGAAGGACAACGTCTTTGACATCACCAGTAATCACACCACCTTGGATGGCAGCACCCATAGCAACAACTTCGTCAGGGTTTACTGATTTGTTTGGTTCTTTACCAGTTTCAGCTTTAACAGCTTCAACAACGGCTGGGATACGAGTTGAACCACCAACAAGGATCACTTCATCGATTTCTGACAAGCTCAAACCTGCATCTGAAAGGGCTTGACGAACTGGAACTTTTGTACGTTCTACAAGGTCACGAGTCAAATCGTCAAATTTCGCACGAGTCAAAGTCATTTCCAAGTGAAGAGGTCCAGCTTCACCAGCAGTGATAAATGGCAAGCTGATTTGTGTTGAAGTTACACCAGAAAGGTCTTTCTTCGCTTTTTCAGCTGCATCTTTCAAACGTTGCATTGCCATCTTGTCAGTAGACAAGTCAATACCGTTTTCTTTCTTGAATTCTGCTACCAAGTGGTCAATGATTTTTTGGTCAAAGTCGTCACCACCAAGTTTGTTGTCCCCTGCAGTTGACAATACGTCGAAGACACCGTCACCCAATTCAAGGATAGATACGTCGAATGTACCACCACCAAGGTCAAATACCAAGATTTTTTCTTCTTTGTCAGTCTTGTCCAAACCATAAGCAAGAGCTGCTGCAGTTGGTTCGTTGACGATACGTTCTACTTCAAGACCAGCGATTTTACCAGCGTCTTTTGTTGCTTGACGTTGAGCATCGTTGAAGTAAGCAGGAACTGTGATAACTGCTTTGGTTACTTTTTCACCAAGGTAGTCTTCAGCATAACCTTTCAAGTATTGAAGAATCATAGCTGAAATTTCTTGTGGAGTGTATTCTTTTCCGTTAGCAGAAACTTTTTCAGAAGTTCCCATTTTAGATTTGATAGAGATGACTGTATCTGGATTTGTAACTGCTTGACGTTTTGCAGCGTCACCAACGATGATTTCTCCGTTTTTGAATGAGACTACAGATGGAGTTGTGCGGTTCCCTTCTGGGTTTGCGATGATTTTGCTTTCAGTTCCTTCAAGAACTGCAACTGCTGAGTTTGTTGTACCTAAGTCAATACCGATAATTTTAGACATGTGTTTTTCTCCTTGTTAGTTAATTTTCTATTTTTGATATTTCCCTTAAGTGGTGGGGACGTGAGCAACTCCCTCCGGGATTTCATCACTTATTTTTGAGCCTATTGTCTCAAAAATCCCCTGTTTCACCACGGTGGGAAATATCTTCCTTGCAAGCCTCCGGCTTGCTTTTTATCTTTCTTCATAGTTTATTGTCGTTTCGGACAAGTTTTCTATTATGTATGCTGCAACCGTCAGAATTGCCTAGTTATAGACCACTACCATTGCTGGGCGTAGGATGCGGTCATGGAGTTTGTAGCCTTTTTGGAATACTTGGGCGATAGTGTCTGCTGGGTGTTCATCGTCTGCTGGGAGAGTTTGGATGGCCATATGGTAGTTATGGTCAAATTCGCCATCAGCTGCGATTTCTTCGATTCCTTCTTCTTTCAAAGCGTGAATCAAGCTTTCTTGCACCATCTCCAATCCTTTTTTGACATCGTCTGTCAAACCTTCAACTGCAAGAGCACGTTCTAGGTTATCCAAAGAAGGGAGGATTGCTTTTGCCAAGTCCTGGCTACGGTAACGCTGCAAGTTTTGACGCTCTTCATTGGCACGACGTTGGATATTTTGCATTTCTGCATGAGCGCGAAGGTATTTGTTTTCGAACTCATCTGCACGTTCATTTGCCAAGTCCAATTCAGACTTCTCAGGAGTTGTTTCTTCTACCGTTTCCACAACTTCCTCTTCTTGGACTTCTTCTACTTCTTCATTTTTTATATCTTGGGCCATTTTCGCCTCCTTTAATGATTTCAATCTTAATGTACTTCGTAATGATTACTGCTGAGGTAGCGGTAAAAATCTGTCAACTTCATAGTCAAAACACGGTTGACTACGTTGACTTGGTTGATTAGTTGTTGGTAATCCAGATTGACCGGACCGATAATCGCTAGAATCCCAACTCCCCGATAAGGAATGAGGAACTTGCTACTAATCACCGCTAGGTCTGCTAGGCAAGATTCTTGACTGTCCGCAACTCGGACATTTTGCATCTGATCTTCATGCAGACCCTCACGAATCTCCAAGGCCACCTTTTGCGGTTGGTCAAAGAACTGATAAGCTGCCAGATTGGCAAAATTCAAGAGATTAACCTTGCCCGCCACCACAATGTTTTCGTTGAACATTTCCTTAAAGATATGTTCAAAGAGATCGATAACATTGTCCGTTGTTGTGAAGTAACGCTGGATAATCTGCGGAATCTCCGTCCGAATCTTGTAGTGAATATCTAGAACGGTGTGGCCGAGGAAACGTTCCTGAATGATGCTCTTCAGTTTCAGCAAATCCTCCTGCAAGAAATTCCTTGGAATCAGAAACTGACTGGTAACCGTTCGAGACTCGTCTAGGGTAAATACTGCCAAGGCTGTATGTTGCCCCAAAACAACGATATCAAAGGCTGTCAAACGTTGCCTGCTCGGCTCAACATCCAGTGCTACTACCGTACAGCCACTCAAGTCTGTCAGTAGATTAGCAGCCTCTTGCAGAATATCCTCCAATTTGAAGAATTCCTGGTCAAAGGCTTTGACAATCTCATATACCTCATTTTCAGCTAGTCGGTCAAAATCCAGTGAGTGTTTTACATAGTACTGAAAACCAGCAACACTTGGCATCCGACCACTTGAAGTATGAGCCTTCTCAAGCAAACCTTGCTTTTCTAGAGCCGCCATGTCATTACGAATGGTTGCACTGCTAGAGTTAATAGACTCTTGCAAGGCTTTGGATCCGACAGGTTCGTGCGTTTTGGTAAAGATGTCAATAATCAGATTTAGAATATCCTGCTGACGCTCTGTAACCATCTCATCACTCCTCTCTGTCTGATCGATTAGCACTCGATACGCTCAAGTGCTAACTTATGATTCTATTATACACCCTTAAAAGAGAATGTCAAGACAAAAACTCAAAAAATTAGCACTCTTTTGCCAAGAGTGCTAAAAATCGGTCTGAAGACCTAGAACCTTACTATTCATCTACTTGGTATTTCCTTTTTAGTCTGAAATAACCATAAATTAGATAAGAAATCATAAAGGCATATAAAATAAAAATAACGAAGAAAGACATAGAAAGCTCTTCTTTAAATAAACTCATACAAACAACAAACCCACCTAAAAAAGTAGCTGTACAGGAACGAAGTCTATATCGTACAACTTCCCACATAAGATTATTACTCATATAGACTTGATCCTCTGAAAGTATATCAGAAGCTGGTTTACGAAGAATCGAACAAGAACCTGCTCCTATCAATTCCCAACCTCTATTTCTAAAGTCTTGTAGTTCATGCTTATATTTTTTAAGAAATCTAGAATCATAGATACAGTATATGACATCGTCTGGTTGACATTGGTCAAAATAGAAAAAACCAAAACGACTCGTTCTATACCTCCAACCTTTCAAGTGCATCTCATGTAAATAATCTTCTACCTTATCCAAATCAAGAATTGTGAAAATCTTAAATTGCTTTTTATTTATCATGACTTTCCCTCCAATTTTAAACATACCTACCCTATCATAAATCTGATAATTCCTTCTTTTTATGCCATAACTTCCAGCTAATATAGACAACCATTAACAAAAGGATTAAAGACAAGAAAATATCTAGCCCGACCGCAAGTAAACTCCATAGACCATACGCATTACTTCTATTGAGCAATTTAAGTAAGAATGGTATATGTATGGCTAGCAAAAGTAAAACAGGTACTAGTCGCAGTCTTAAAATGCGATTAACCATAGCTAACTTCCCAGCAGCGTCATTATAAATTTCAAACTCTACATTCGATTCAATTTCAGAATGCGCTTTTCTAAAATAGGAAAAACTATTAAAGTCTGTAATATGCTCCCAGCCACAATCTTTAAATAGTTGTAAATAGGAGGTTCTTTCTGATTTTTCCATTGGGTAAAAATCCAACCGATAAGACACTTGCTCAGGGTGACACTTTTCAAAGGTATACTTAACTGCAAACAATAAGATAGAGTAGCTTACTTTCCTAAGTTTCCAGCCCTTAGCATGCATTTCTCTAAAGTATAGAGCCTCCCTCTCATAATCCGCAATTGTAAAAATTCGATAAACAATTTTCTTTTCCATCATACTTCCTCCCGACTGTTTCTATAGAGCCGTTCAATACGCTTCAATTCAATATCTAAGACTTTTCGTCCCAAGTCTGTGATATGATAGATTTTCCGTTTCTCCTCTTCTCGGACAAAAGAAATCAAACCATCCTTTTCCATTTTTGACAAGGTTCCATACATAGTTCCAGGACTAATCAAGACTTGCGAATCTGTCATCTCCTTGACCTTTTGTGTAATACCATATCCATGATTCTCCTTCTGCAGACAGAACAAGATATAAAAACCTGTTTCCGTCATCGGAAGATAAACTCGACGGATCTTATCCGTTAATTCCATTTACAGCCACCTCCTATCTAGTTCGATATATCGTACTTCGTTATATAAAATATATCACACCTCGATATAAAAAGCAAGAAAAAAGACCGCCCTCAGGCAATCTTTCCTCTATATTAGTAAAGGTCTAAATAGTTATCAACTTCCCATTGTGACACAAAGGTCGCATAGCTAGCCCACTCGATACGTTTCGCTTCAAGGAAGCTAGTGTAGATGTGATCTCCCAGGGCAGCCTTGACCACTTCATCTTCAGTCAAAGCTTTCAAAGCGTTGTGAAGAGTTGATGGAAGGTCTGTAATGCCAGCTTCCTTACGCTCTTCTGCTGTCATGATGTAGATATTTTCTTCGATAGGAGCTGGTGCTTCGATTTTGTTTTCAATACCATGCAAACCAACTTCCAAAAGAACCGCCATAGCGATATAAGGATTCGCCATTGGATCCACTGAACGTAACTCAAGACGGGTTCCCATACCACGTGAAGCAGGCACGCGCACAAGTGGCGAACGGTTACGACCAGCCCAAGCAATGTAAACAGGCGCTTCATAACCTGGAACCAAACGTTTGTATGAGTTAACCGTTGGGTTCATGATAGCAGTATAGTTGTAGGCATGCTTGATCAAACCACCAAGGAAATAGTAGGCAGTTTCAGACAACTGCATTCCTTTTGGATCATTGGGATCAAAGAAGGCATTATTTCCTTCTGCATCAAACAAGGACATATTACAGTGCATACCTGATCCAGCAATACCAAATTTTGGTTTGGCCATAAAGGTTGCGTAAAGACCATGTTTGCGAGCAATGGTTTTAACAACGAGTTTAAAGATTTGAATCTTATCACAAGCACGGAGAACTTCATCGTACTTAAAGTCAATCTCATGTTGTCCAACCGCAACCTCATGGTGACTTGCTTCTACTTCAAATCCCATTTTGGTCAAGACATTGACAATCTCACGACGTGTATTGTCCGCAAGGTCAGTAGGCGCCAAATCAAAGTAGCCACCCTTGTCATTTACTTCAAGTGTTGGGTCTCCATTTTCATCAAGTTTAAATAGGAAGAATTCTGGTTCTGGTCCAAGGTTGAAGGACTTGAATCCCACTTCTTCCATGTGACGAAGAGCACGTTTCAAATTGCCACGAGGATCACCTGCAAATGGCTCACCTTCTGTTGTATAGACATCACAGATCAAACCTGCAACACTTCCATTTTCATCTCCCCAAGGGAAGACTGTCCATGTATCCAAGTCAGGGTACAAGTACATATCTGACTCATTGATACGTACAAAACCTTCAATAGAAGATCCATCAAACATAGCCTTATTTGACAAGACTTTATCTAACTGTTCATCTGTAGCAGGAATTTCGACGTTTTTCATGGTTCCCAAAATATCTGAGAACATGAGACGAATAAAGGTAACATTTTTTTCCTTGACTTCACGACGAATATCTGCAGCTGTGATTGACATGAGTTTTCTCCTTAATGTATGACTACTTGCGGTTGCCTAACCGCGACCAAAAGGTGACCGTACTGAAGCAAAGCGACCCTGTTGGAGGAGTTCATTGTGAAGTGCACGGCGCACCTCAGTCTGACTCACCGCTTTCTTGGATTTCGCTTCACGTTCAGCATATTTTTTCTTAATGGCAGCGATATTATAACCTTCAGAGATATAATCTTTGATTTCAAGCAGACGATCCATGTCATTCAAGGAGTACATGCGACGGTTTCCTTCGTTTCGATCAGGTTTAATCAACTCTTGATCTTCATAATAACGAATCTGACGCGCCGATAGATCGGTCAACTTCATAACACTGCCGATAGGAAAAACAGCCATATTTCGGCGAAATTCTTTTTCCTTCATTTACAATTTCCTTCTTTCTGTCTATTATAGTCTAAAAAAAGACAAACGTCAATTGATAATGTTATAAAATGTAACATTATTTTTCTTTTTTCTCTAACAAAAGCCGAATGCGATCAATATCGTAATTCACGAGAATTGCGACAAAAACTCCCATGAAAGTTTCTGATACACGCGCAAACACGTACAAAATTGTCTCTCCACTAGGAATCGATAGGGTAATGATTAACATAGCCGCTACGCCACCTATAACACCTGCTTTGTTATTCATGGCCACATTTGTCATAATGGTTAACATGGTGCAGATGGGAACAACAACCAAGGTCACCCAAAAAGCCTCGTGGAAAAAAGTATTTAATAGGAAGAAGAGCAGGGCATAGAGGCCACCGATACTATTTCCTAGTATACGCGAAGTCCCAAAATGGACACTCTTATCAAAACTCTCCCTCAGGCTAAAAACAGCTGTCAAAGCACCGATTTGAAGACCTTTCCAGCCAAAAAAGCCAAAAATCAAGAGAACTAGAAAAACAGCAATACCTGTTTTAAAGGTTCGCATACCAAGTTTGAACTGGGATTTATCGAATTTATATTTTTTAAAATAACTCATAATCTCAACTTTCTATTTCCATTTTATCATAATTTGGGGAATTTTATGAGCAATAGTTGAGAGGAAGCGTTTTTATTTCGAGTAAAAGAAAAGAGGAATTTTCATCCCTCTCTTCTTTGATTTATTTATGAAATCTTATTTTTCTGTCAAAGCTGCAAGTCCTGGAAGAACTTTACCTTCAAGAAGTTCCATTGATGCTCCACCACCAGTAGAGATCCATGAGAACTTGTCTGCACGTCCAAGGTTGATTGCTGCGGCAGCTGAGTCACCACCACCGATGATTGATTTCACGCCTGGTTGTTTCACGATAGCGTCCATCACACCGATTGTACCAGCTTGGAAGTCAGGGTTCTCAAATACACCCATAGGTCCGTTCCATACAACTGTTTTGGCACCAGTCAAAGCTTCGTCAAATTTAGCGATAGATTTTGGACCGATGTCAAGACCAAGGAAGCCTTCAGAAACTGCTTCACCTTCAGTATCACGCACTTCAGTGTAACCAGCAAATGCGTTAGCTTCTTTAGAATCAACTGGCAAAATCAATTTACCGTTTGCTTTTTCAAGAAGAGCTTTCGCAACATCCAATTTGTCTTCTTCTACAAGTGAGTTACCGATTTCGATACCTTGTGCTTTGTAGAATGTGTAAGTCATACCACCACCGATAAGAACTTTATCAGCTTTTTCAAGCAAGTTTTCGATAACACCGATCTTGTCTGAAACTTTTGAACCACCAAGGATAGCCACGAATGGACGTTCTGGAGCTTCAACTGCTTCTTGGATGTAGGCAATTTCGTTTTCAAGAAGGAAACCAGCAACTGCTTTTTCAACGTTTGCTGAGATACCAACGTTAGATGCATGTGCACGGTGAGCTGTACCGAATGCATCGTTTACGAAGATACCATCTCCAAGTGATGCCCAGTATTTACCAAGTTCAGGATCGTTTTTAGATTCTTTCTTGCCGTCAACATCTTCGTAACGAGTGTTTTCAACCAAGAGAACTTGTCCATCTTCAAGAGCGTTGATAGCTGCTTCCAATTCATCACCACGAGTGACACCTGGAAGGAAAGCAACGTCTTGACCCAATTTAGCTGCCAAGTCAGCAGCTACAGGAGCAAGTGATTTACCAGCTTTGTCTGCTTCTTCTTTTACACGGCCAAGGTGAGAGAAGAGGATAGCACGTCCACCTTGTTCAAGGATGTACTTGATAGTTGGAAGAGCTGCAGTGATACGGTTGTCGTTGGTAATCACGCCATCTTTTACAGGTACGTTGAAGTCAACACGAACGAGAACTTTTTTCCCTTTCAATTCAACGTCTTTAACAGTCAATTTTGCCATTAGATATGACTCCTTCTTTTTTTATACGTGTTAATTATATCACAAAATCAGCAAAAGAGATAGAAAAACCCTAAACTTTTCCAGTTCTTTCTTGCAACGAAAACTAGCATTTCTGAAAATCAAAACTAGAAAAACCTTTCCAAATCAATAAGTAATACAAGAAAAACTAGTTAATCCATCTCATTCTTCCACTGATTTTTACTAGTTAAAACGAGGTTTGACTAATCTGCAGCCAAACCTTGTTTTTAGTTGTTATGAGGAAATGCAAGAATCCTAAATCGATTCGTTTTCTCTCTTCTTTCCAGCAAGTAGGCCATAGCCACTCATCACTCCGAGGAGTCCTAGTGCTACTAGACTAGCATCTCTTGTTACTCCAGTATTTGGAAGTTCTTTACCTACTTTTTCATTTGTCGGTGTTGCTAAAAGAGCTTGACCTGTTTTTTGAGAGTCTTGCTCTACTTTCGTTCCAACTTCAACAATTTCTGGAATCGCTTCTTGGATGACTTCTGTTGTACGAAGAGTACGATTGCCTTGGGCATCGACTTCTACAAAGCGACGAACTTGTCCTTTCACACCTGATTGAACTAGCTGGTGTTGTCCTTTAAGAAGGCTTGCACTTGGGCGTTCTTGACGTTCGAAAGCAACTGTATCCTCTTCAATTTCTAATTTCGGAGTTTCTAAAACTAGGTCTTTTACTCCTTCTGCTGGTTGGTTGCTTGATAGAACTTTTGTTCCTACTTCGGTAATCTCTGGAAGAGCTTCCTTGAGAACTTCTGTTGTACGAAGGATACGATTGCCTTGGGAATCTACTTCTACTAGATGACGAACTTGACCTTCTTCTCCAGCTTGCACAATACGACGTCGACCTTTGAGAAGTTCTGAATTTGGACGTTCTTGACGTTCAAAGGATACTGCAACTTCTTCAACTTCTAGTTTCGGAGTTTCTAGAACTAAATCTTTAACTCCTTCTGCTGGTTGATTACTTGAAAAGACTTTGGTTCCAACTTCTACGATTTCAGGGGTTGCTTCTTTCAAAACTTCTGTAGCGCGAAGCGTACGATTGCCTTGACTATCTACTTCTACTAGACGACGAATTTGCCCTTCTTCTCCTTTTTGGACAAGTTGACGTTGACCTTTAAGAAGGTTCGCACTTGGTCGCTCTTGACGTTCATAGGCTGTTGTTTCAGTTTCAACAACTAGTTCAGGGAGGACCTCAACTGTCGGGGCTACTTCACTTGGATCCATGCTACCAACATGATGACTTTCTTCTGCAGGAGCTAGTTTCTTATTCAGCTTTTCTTTCATGTCAGCAAAAGCTCGTGGAGTTGGCATCTCTGAAGCCAACAAAGTTTCTGCTTGTTCAATCAACTCAGCTTTAGGATCTTTTTCACGGACGGATTCGAGCAAGCCTTCCAATTCTTCTCTAGCAGTTTGATAACGTTGATTTCCATCCAAGTCCGCTCCAGCTTGTTTCAATTCATTCAAGGCTTTGTTGACTTCTTCTTGACTGGCATCATGGTTTTCTGCAACAGCTTTAGCTGCATTGAGTTTCTCTACTAGTACAGCTTGTTTGTCCTCACTTGAGAAGGTATAGGCAAGGGTTGACTGACGGCCTTGGGCAGCAGTGATTTCTTGTTTAAGGTATTCATCATTAACTGCAGCCTTTGGAGAAACCAAGACATCAAACTCAGCTGTGTGCCCCTTGTAATGCAGCGTCAAGGTCTGGCGTCCAGTCTTCTGAGCATCGTATCCCGTGATTTCAACACCTTCATCAGTAAAGCTGTGAGTCTCTTCTGTCTCATCATCATAGAGAACACCAAAGCGACCTTCAGAGAGATCCAGTTGATCTCCTACTAGATAGTCTGTTTTTGGTTTCTTAGTAATATACAAGCCCGCTACTTCTTTTGGTTTTCCTTCATCCTGTCCTGTCACTTGGACTTTCAGATCACCTGACACTGGTAAACCAAGGTATTGCAGTGTTAGGTTTTGTTCCCCTTTTTGATGAGCGTCGTATCCAGATACCGTCACACCTGAGTGAGTAAGGTTAATCAGCTCGTCGACTTGTCCCCCTTCGTATTGAACACGGAGTGTTCCGCCTCTGAGGTCCAGTTTTTCTCCTTCTTTATAAACTGTCTTTTTAGGTCCTTTTTCAAGGCTAACTGCAGCAATTTTTCTCTCATCCTGTGGAATCGCTACAGCCAAGGTGTTACTGATTTCTTTGCCAGGAAGTTGGGTACGATAGTAGAGGAGTTTTGGTTGTTTGTCAAAGGCCAATGGTGATGTTGCCAAGTCACCACCAGTTTCAGTCTTCAAGGTTGCAATTGGTGTTTGTGAATTAGCCTTGTCATAAACGGTGATGGTTGCGCCTGCCGGAACATCAGAGAAGCCTAGTTGAACTTGGTGGTTTCCAAGTGAACGAGTAGCTACCTTAGCCATTGGAATATTTTGACTTTCAGTGTCCAAGGCTTCGTACATCTTCCAGTTGTAGATACGAATGGCCTTCCAAGGTGTTCCGTTATCAGATGTAATGACATGCAAACGCCAGTCTTGGGCAGTAATTGGTTTGTCAAGAGTGATATCCGTAACGTGCGCTTTATTACCACGGACTTCCTTAGCTAGTTTCCACTCGCCATCTGTATCCTTGTAGTAAAGATCAAAATCCTTGGTGTTCATCAGACCATCGTTAACAGACTCACCACCAGCTCCCGCATGATCCATCACCCATCTGACAACACGACGTGGTTGAGTCAAACGAATATCGACACTACCGCTCAATTGTCCTGAAGACCACTTGTCTGAAAGACTGGTAATGGTACCGTTCAACATACCTTCAATACCTTCTCCACCTTCGGTATTCGGGAAAGTGCTACCGATAACCGTTGCCCCTGGAACAATATTTTCAGCCAAAGGTCTTGGGAGAGTCGTATCCTGAACAGTCATGCCCCAGTTAAAGGATGTCGTCGCAGCTTCTGAACGAAGGCCATTTTTACCAACTGCAACGACTTTCAATTCTTGCGTCGTACCAGTCGCATTAGCAGAGCGGCTAACTTTTGGCAAGTAGATGGTTGAAGCAGATGAACCTGTCAACAAACGCCAGTTATCCCCATCTTTTTCGTAGACTTCATAGAAATCCGCATCTTGATTACCCGCAAATTGAACCACTGCTTCAGCTTCTTGGGCATTCTTAAGAGACTGTTTCACCACAGAGAGACCTGTAGGCGCTTGTGGTGCTTGGTGATTGTCTGAAATTGTTAATTGACCTAGGTTAAACTGATAATCTTTTACAGCTCCTTCATGCTCGAAGAAGAGTTTGACTGCATAGATGGTTTTACCTGCTAGTGAGCTGAGATCAAATTCTTCATTTATCCAGTTGTCAGAAAAGGTTAGCTCTTTCCATGCATCTGCATCATCGAATTTGTAGTCTGGGGTTGTAGAAAAGGCCATAAAAACTTTCGAGCCTTTTCCTCCCTTGTGGGCAACACGAAGTTTGGTTTTCTCAGTTACTTCTAACTTAGTAGAATACAAATTCACATCCTGGTCCGTCTTACCAGCTACATTACCTGAGAATTTAAGGGAATTTCCGCCATTGTAGGCATCTGTAAAATCATATTCTGCACGAAGTTTTTCCCCTGTTGAAGTCTGCCACCAGCGCCATGTTGGCAAGATACCTGAAACCGAACGGTAGTTCCACTCAGAATCCTTAGAAACCTTTCCGTCTACAAACCACTTTCTACCATGGCCTGTATTAAAGGAAGTAGTGAAGGTCCGGCCTACTGCTGGTGTGCGGTCTGCAACTAAATTAGCAATCCCATACCACTCTTTGTCCGCTGGTTTTTGAGCTGTCGGATCTCCTTGGTAACCTGTGAAGAAGATATCTTCGTTTTTATGGTAATCTTCACCTGTTTTTCCTAGACTGGTAATTGTATCTGGTGCAAAGAGTCCAAGTGACAAACGTAACTTGCCTTTTTCATCTAAAAGGGCATCCCATTTAACTTTTGTCTTATAAGAACCACCTTGTTGCAATTCCAATCCTGCAAAGACATCATATTGGCTACGTTCCAGCCATTTTGCCATTTCTACAGAGTGGTCATTCTTTTCCTTATTCCAGTTGAAATTGGCAAAGAATTGATCCGCAGGGACCTTGTCACCTTCTTTTTGCATGAACTGGTAGTTGTAATCACCTAGACCATCTTCGTGGTAACGACCATATTTATAGGTCATGGCATCGTACCAAGCATACTTGATTGGATGGTTGACTTTTGCCGCATATTCTTTTGTATAGAGCATGAATTGACGCATTTTTTCACCAAGTGGCGTTACTAAGTCACCTGTTGTTTCTTGGTTGATAAAATACCCATCAAAGCCATAGTACTTAGCAAGGTCGACAAGTTTTCGTGCAATAGGGAAGGTTCCATCCTCATCTTGTTTCAAAGCAGCAACAAATTTCTCTTGGTCAGCAATACTGTTGGACCAGTTGAAGAAAAGTGTTCCATAAACGGGAACTCCGTTACGATGCCCTGCATCAATGACATCTGGAGTTGGGACTAGACCTTCCCAGAAGACCATTGAATCCAAGTATTGCCAGTAGTCAAAGGCGTAGGCCTTGAATTCTTCTCCACCAACAGAAGCGTGGTCTTTAGCCTTTGAGTTGGTATTTGCTAGCGCCTGAACCTTGGCTCTTCTACTTGCTTTTTCATTCACCAACTGGCCTCTATGGCGCTTGGCTAGTTCAACTGAGGAACGATTGATGGGATCATCCTCACGCGCACCCGGTTCCCATTTCAACAAATCCTCCCAAGAATTAAATTTGATTTCCTTTGGTTTTAATGTTTTTTCTGTATTTTTAGGGACATCTGGCTGGACTTCTTTTTCAGTCTTATTAGCTTCTGCTGCTGGCTTAGACTCATCCCCTTGGCTAGTTCCTTCAGGCTTTGCTTCTGTTTCCTTGTCAGACTTAGGTTTTGCTTCTGCAGATGGTGTTTCCGCAGCCACCTCACTTGCTTTTTCCTCTGGTTTAGCTGCGCTTACTGCCTCTGCAGTTTCAGTAGTTGCAGCTTCATTGCTTGCTGGCGAAGCAGTTTCAGATGCTGTCGCTACTCCTTCTGCCTTTTCTGGCTTATTTTCTCTAGCATGTTCTCCTTCATGCTGCTTGTCAGCTTCATTAGTTGGATGCTCACTCTCTCCTGAAACAAGCTCTGTATGGGCTCCGCTATTTTCAGGAACTGCAGTTTCTTCAGCCAAGGCTGGACCAGCAAATAAAACAGCACCAATCATTAGCGAGCAGGCTCCTACTGATAACTTACGAATACTGTAACGACAACGTCTTTCAAAAAATGGATTCTTCATTTTCTCCTCCTAAAAGATTGATTTTGCTACACAAAAGAAAGCGCTTAACTTTCTTTATAAAATTTTTATCCCAATCACAGGGACCAAGATAATTCCTCCCTCATTTTAAAATATTTCTTTTAAATGTCAATATATAAAAGGAAATACCTATATCTAGGTTAGAAATTGGTAAAATTAATATAATTAAGGCCCATTCTAACGAATTTTCTTTCTAAAATCTTAGCTTAACACTTGTTAGATTTACTTTTATCCTTTAAAATAGAATAGGAGAAATTCCGTTATTATTTTTCGGAGGAAAAAGAAATGTCCATTAATTGGCAGGAAATTTTATTTCACTTTTTAGGTGGTCTGGGACTATTCTTGTATAGTATCAAGACCATGGGAGACGGTTTGCAACAAGCTGCTGGAGATCGCCTTCGTTTTTACATTGACAAGTACACCAGCAATCCCTTTTTAGGTGTTCTAGTCGGGATTGTCGTGACTGCCCTGATTCAGTCAAGTACAGGGGTCACAGTTATCACGGTTGGACTGGTCAGCGCTAGTCTTCTCACTCTTAGACAGGCTATCGGAATTATCATGGGAGCCAACATCGGAACCACCGTTACTTCCTTTATCATCGGTTTCAAGCTTGGTGAGTATGCTTTACCCCTGATTTTCCTTGGAACCATGTTCCTATTTTTTACAAAAAACAGAACCGCAAACAATATCGGGCGCATCCTGTTTGGTGTAGGGGGAATCTTCTATGCTCTAAACCTCATCAGTGCCGGTATGAGCCCTCTTAAAGATTTACCACAATTTAAGGAATACATGGTAACCTTGGGACAAAATCCTGTGTTGGGAGTTTTTGCCGGTGCAGTGATTACCGTCCTCATACAAGCTTCTTCTGCGACAATCGGGATTTTGCAAGGTCTCTATGCAGGTGGATTCCTTGACCTTAAAGGTTCGCTACCAGTTCTCTTCGGGGATAATATCGGGACAACTTTAACAGTTATCATCGCGGCAGCAGGAGCCAATGTCTCTGCGAAACGCGTTGCTGCAACCCACGTTACCTTTAACGTTTTAGGAACTATTCTTTGCTTAATCTTATTAGGCCCCTTCACTGCAATGATTGAGTACTTCCAAGCACTCCTTCACCTCTCACCTGAGATGACCATCGCCTTCTCTCACGGTGCCTTTAACGTAAGTAACACCATTGTACAATTTCCCTTCATCGGAGCCTTGGCCTACTTTGTAACCAAGCTCATCCCTGGTGAAGATGAAGTTGTGAAGTACGAGCCACTTTATCTTGATGAGCATTTGATTAAACAAGCTCCATCAATCGCTCTCGGAAATGCGAAAAAAGAACTCCTTCACTTAGGAAATTATGCTTCTAAAGCCTTTGATCTTTCATACAACTACATAATTGACCTCAATGAAAAAGTTGCTGAAAAAGGCCACAAGACGGAAGAAGCCATCAATACTATTGATGAAAAATTGACTCGTTACCTCATTACTCTTTCAAGTGAAGCCCTTAGCCAGAAAGAAAGTGAAGTGCTCACCAACATCCTGGATTCATCCCGTGATTTGGAACGGATTGGGGACCACGCAGAAGCGCTAATCAATCTAACCGACTACCTTCAACGTAAAAACGTTGAGTTCTCTGAAGCTGCTTTGCAGGAATTGGCTGATATCTATCAAAAAACCACTGGCTTTATCAAGGATGCCCTTGATAGCGTGGAAAACAATGATATCGAAAAAGCTCAAAGTCTGATTGAACGCCATAAAGAAATCAACAATATGGAACGTGTTCTCAGAAAGACCCACATCAAGCGCCTCAACAAGGGCGAGTGTTCAACACAAGCTGGGGTCAACTTTATCGACATCATTTCCCACTATACACGTGTATCTGACCACGCTATGAATCTAGCTGAAAAGGTCATCGCTGAACAAATCTAAGAACCAAGAAGCTATCCTAAATAGGATGGCTTTTTCTTCTCCTTATCAAGAATTACTTTTCTTTCATATAGAAAAATGCTTTGATTCACAATGGAATCAAAGCATTTTAAAGAGCTCCCCATACATAAGCGCAGAAGCTGCAGTTCCCCTGTACTTGGCTTCTTCTCTTTTGATAAAGCGAGCCAAGTTTATCAATTCAGGTGCTGGATGTTTGGGATTTAGGAGCAATTCACGATTGACCAGGCCTGAGAGACGGACTGCCAGCAATTGCTCATTTGTAGCAGGCAGTTTTTTAGCAGTCTCTAGGAGAGCAGCAACTAAATCTTCACTCAAATCATGTCGAGCATGATTGTAAAGATCTTTTATAAGGCTTTCTAGGTTTGGTTCTACCATCCCTACCACCTCCTTATGTTTAATAATTTTTAATCAAATCAACCGTTGAACGATCCAATTTTTTCACCAAGGCTTGCAAGAAAGCTTGAGCTTCTAGGAAGTCATCCATAGCGTAGAGGGTTTGGTGAGAATGGATATAACGAGCGCAGACACCGATAGTTGTAGATGGGACACCACCATTTTTCAAATGAGCTGCGCCAGCGTCTGTTCCACCTTTTCCACAGTAGTATTGGTACTTGATTCCAGCTTCTTCAGCTGTTGTCAAAAGGAAATCCTTCATACCTGGGAGAAGCAAGTGACCTGGATCGTAGAAACGAATCAAGGTTCCATCCCCAATCTTGCCTTGACCGCCATAAACATCACCAGCAGGTGAGCAGTCAACTGCTAGGAAAACTTCTGGGTCAAACTTAGTTGTGGAAGTATGAGCACCTCGGAGACCAACTTCTTCTTGGACGTTAGAGCCAAGATAGAGTTCATTTCCGAGTTTTTGACCTGAAAGAGCTTCCGCCAACTCGCTTACCATAAGAACCCCGTAGCGGTTGTCCCAAGCTTTTGAGATGATATTTTTTTCATTGGCTGTCAAGATTGCAGAGCTATCAGGGACAATGGTATCACCAGGACGGATGCCAAAGCTTTCTGCCTCAGCCTTGTCCGCAAAACCACCATCAAAGACAATATCCGCAATGGCTGGCATGGTTGGTCCACCCTTTCCACGAGTCAAATGTGGCGGAACAGAGCCTGAAATCACTGGAATTTCACGACCATCACGAGTCAAGAGTTTGAAACGTTGGCTGCTGACCACCATAGGATTCCATCCACCGATTTCTACCACACGGAAGGTACCGTCTGGCTTGATTTCGCTGACCATAAAACCAACTTCATCCATGTGAGAAGCGACCAAGACACGCGGTGCATCTGCAGCTTCTGAATGTTTAATTCCGAAAATACCACCCAAGCCATCTGTCACCACTTCATCCACGTGCGGTGTTAACTTTTCACGAAGATAAGCACGGACAGGTGCTTCATGACCTGAGATCGCAGCAAGTTCTGTTACTTCTTTGATTTTTGAAAATAATGTTGTCATTTCAGTTCCTTCTTTCTTTCATCCATTTTACCACTTTTTATAGGAGAAGGATAGCGGGAATCATCATTCCAGATAAAACTACTTGTGAAAAAAAACGAATCACCATTGCAATTCGTTTTATTTATGATTCCGTTTAAGGGAAAAATAGTCTGGGACGGGGTCCTTGCCTGTTTTCGACCAGGGATGGCAACGTAAAATCCGAGCCAAGCCCATCAAGACACCCTTGAAGCCATGTTTTTCAATAGCCTCAATCATATAGTTTGAACAGGTAGGCTCAAAGCGACAAGAGGGTGGAAAGGCTGGGGAGATAAAACGTTGGTAAAAGCGCACAGGCGCTATTAAAATTCGTTTCATTATTTCTTGGTTACAGCCATGGTGTGTAGTTGGCTGATTTCTTTTTTATTAAGACGACGGGATTCTCCTGGACGGAGTCCTGTCAAGTCTAGATGTCCAAAACGGGTCCGTGACAACTTGTCCACTTGGAGACCGACAGCTTCAAACATCTTTTTAACCTGATGGTTACGCCCTTCATGAATGGTCAACTGCACCACAGAGCGGTTTTTAACTGGATCCACTTTGAGAATTTCATAAACAGCTGGCTTGGTTTTCTTACCATCAATCTCAAGTCCACGGGTCAAGGGGCGGAGATTGTCCTTATTGGCCACACCTTTAACACGCGCAACATAAACCTTATCAATCTCATTACGAGGGTGAATCATTTCATCCGTAAAATCCCCGTCATTGGTCAAAATCAAGACACCTGATGTATCCCAGTCCAAACGACCTACAGGGTATATGCGCTCCTTCACGTTGGGCAAGAGGTCGACAACCGTCTTGCGGCCCTTGTCATCTGTCACACTGGAAATCACACCACGTGGTTTGTTAAGCAGATAGTAAACCTTTTCTTCGTTGTAGATAGGCTGGCCTTCAACTTCGACCTTGTCGCCTGACTTGATAGTGGTTGCAAGTTCACGTACCACCTGGCCGTTAACCGTCACCAAGCCTTGCTTAATCAGCTCTTCTGCTTTTCTCCTACTGGCCACACCTGCGTGGGCAATATACTTATTGATTCTCATCTTCTTCTATCCTTTCACCAAATAATTGGCTTTCTTGGGCTTGAATCTCAAGCTCATCAATCACTGGTAATTCTTCTAAATGGTTTATCCCCATATAATCTAGGAAATAATCCGTAGTCACATAGAGGTTGGGGCGCCCCAACACTTCTTTTTTCCCGTCTTCTCGTATCAAGTCAAAGGCCTGCAACTTTGCCAAGGCCCCACTCGAGTTGACACCACGGATGGCATCAATCTCTATCCGTGTGATGGGCTGTTTGTAGGCAATGATGGACAAGGTCTCGAGGGCAGCCCGAGATAAACTCTGGTTGATAGGTGCCTTAGAGTATTCCTTCAAAATCTCTGAAAACTGAGGCTTGGTCACCAATCTATAAGCACCACCAGTCTCAATCAGGGCCAAACTGGAATCTGGGTCCTTTTCATACTTCTGGACTAATTTTTCTAAACTCTGTTGGATGCCTGTCGGTGGCAGAGAGAGGAGTTCAGCTAACTGGCGGACTCTAATCCCATCTTCACCCGCTACAAACAAGAGCGCTTCTATTTTTGCTAAAGTACTCATCTTTCCTCTCTATCAAGTCTAGCTTTGGGCCACTTGACTTTCTTCCTTCTTTTCCATGAGATAAATATCTCCGAAACTTTCCTCTTGCACAAGAATCAGCTCCTGGGTTTTGATTAACTCTAGGGTTGCCAAAAAGAGGGTGATGACCTCTTGGAGATTCTGGGCTTCCTTAAACAAATCCTGCAAGCGCAATTGATCTCGTCCAGCCAAGGACTCTTTCACGATAACCATCATGTCCTCAATCTTATACTCATCCCGCAAGATAGTCGTGTGATTCTGTGCAAACTCCTCTTTTTTCTTGGCTAGGATATTTGAAAAAGCCAAAAAGAGGTCAATGGTCGTCTTGTCATGCACAAGCTCCGCATCTTCGTAAATCAACTCTGTCGGCGCTTTGGAATAGTACTGAGCCCGCTCTTGGTGCTTAGCCTCCAAGTGTTCACCCAAGAGCTTGAACTTGCGGTATTCTTCGATTTGAGAGAGGAGATCCTGCTCAAGGTCATCTTCTAAATCTGTCACTTCCGCCACCTTTGGAAGAAGTTTCCGACTTTTAATCAACATGAGCTGGCTGGCCATAACCATATACTCGCCCGCGACTTCTAAACGCATGGCTTGTAAAGTAGAGACATAGGCTAGATACTGCTCAATGACCTCGGTAATAGGCACATCATAAATATCCATCTGATACTTGGAAACTAGGTGCAAGAGCAAGTCCAGGGGCCCTTCAAAATCTTTTAATTTAATATCCATTATCTATATTTTTCTAAGGTCAGGACTGTTTTTAATCCTAATTTTTT